>PBOU01000089.1 GCA_002724415.1 Planctomycetaceae bacterium | reverse complement strand
CGACGAGAACTTCGCCTACTGGGCCGCGTGGGTCGACTCGGTGTAGGTGAGGCCGCCCGGCGTTCCGACCGCCAGATTCACTCGTAATGGCGCGCTGCAAAATGCGCTGCAGCAACCTGCCGTTTTGCCTCGCACGGCCTCGCAGCCGGAAATGACCAATCCCACCAAACCTGCTGATTGCAAGGCTTTGCGTGAGAATGCGGCCCGGGGCGAGAGGGCCGTTTNGGGCTCAGTGGTCCCTACTGGATTTGAACCAGTGACCTCTCGGATGTGAACCGAGCGCTCTAACCGGACTGAGCTAAGGGACCGCACGTCGCCTTCCGGCAACAGGAAGCCAGTCTAGTTTGTGCCACACCCACAGTCCACTTTACGAGCGGCGGGGCCTAGCGGGATGCCGCCCGGTCGTTCAGTTGGTACAGCGGCAGNAAGCGGTAGTAGACTTCCAGGCACAACGTACTCAGGGCCGTCGAGTAGATACGGCCCCCGTAGCTGCCCCAGGGACCTCTCGGATCCCAACTGCCCTTGGCGTGGCCATCCTGTCGCTGGGTGGCCACCAGCAGGTTCCGCAGGCTCCCGTTCCAGTTCCGCCACGACTCGCCACCGTACTGGTACATCGCCANCGTGCCGTAGTACCAGTAGTACAGGTTGGTCGCCGACAGCTTCGGTTTTTTCTGGGACAGGTACTGTACCGCCTCGCGGCTGGCCGGATGATCCCGGGCGATTCCGAGCATCTGCTTGGAGAACAACGCCTCGGCCGTCATCGTCGGACTCACCTGTTCCTCGGGCCGGTAGGACGCCAACCCCTTGAACCGGCCGCGACTGCGGGTGTTGACGAACTGGAACATCAGGTCCTTGGACCGTTCGGGAACACTCAAACCGGCAATCTCGGCACTCTTGAGCGCCATCAACTGCCACCCAAACATGCTCATATCGCCTTCCTGACCACGCACNTAACGCCAGCCGCCGGTGCGAGGGTGCTGTTGCGAGACGATGTAGTCGACCGCGCGGGCGACAGCCGTCTTCAGCCGAGAGTTTCTTGTCTTGTCGGCCTGCATTCCGTACGCCTCGGCCAGTGCATACGACGCGATCGCGTGGCAGTAATTGCGAGCGTACCGTGTGGCCCGACTCCCCAGGAAACCGCTCTCCTGCTGTTGGCTGATCAACCAGTTGATTGCCCGGTTGATTTCATCCGCGTACAACCCTTCCTCGTGCGTGTACCCGGCTCCCAGGAATGCCAACAACGACAGTGCCGTGATCCCCGAGTCGGCGTGCAAGCCCGCCCGTCGATCCGCCTCGGGCCGGTTCGAATCNCCATGCAATCCCCGGCCTCCTGGATCCTGGCAGCGTTGTCCCCCGGGACAATGCGTTGAAAATCCATCGGAATCCCAGTGCCCATCCTGGTGTTGGTGCCGGGCCAACCAGGCAAGACTGAATTCGACGGCCTGTTCGGACGCTTCGGTCCCACCGTACTTCTTTGCTGCGAGACGGCGCTGCGAGAGAGTTCTCAAGCGATAGGTCGCCGGCAGGCTCAATTCGCGCCGCCGGCGAGGTGTCGATGCCACTCCGGGTTTCACCGCNTTGGGCCGCAGGCCGGGAACCGGCAAACGGCTGGCCAGGCCATCTCGCACCGTTCGACTGCTGCCCGGTCGAGGTGTTGGCGTTTTGGGCATTCGGCTGGGCGCCTGCCGTGTCAGCACACCATCACGATCACCGTCCGGACGGCGGCGCCTGAGTCGGGTGAAACGTTCGGAGGCGGGCGCCCCGGTCGTGGTGCCCTTCGTGTTCGTCGGTGTCCTGGCTCCGGCCACCTTGAGGCCAGCGGTTCCGGCCACCGGCCCCTCTCGCCGACGAATCGTGTTGCCCTGGGGAGCGGGGCGGACGGGAACCGCCGTGGAAGCCACCCGCGGTGTTTCGAGGCCCATCGGTTCAGCCACCGGTGTCGGTGCCAGCGTCGGTCGCTCGACACCGCCNCGGGACGGAGTCCGCGTCACCGGCTGGTTCTCTCGCAATCCCGAGACCCCCCGGGGTCGCTGCAGGCGATTCGTCGTCGGCACGCTGACCTCCTGGCGAGCCTCGGCCGTCGGATCATCCACCAGCAGTGGCACGTCGGCTCGCTGCCGCCTGCCTTGCTCGGCCAGTTCAATCGGTTCCGGCCGCGCCTCGGGACGATCCGGCATTTCCGCAAGGTCCTTCAACTCGGGTTCGCTGCGATCCGTCTTGTCGACCTCCCGTTCCGGAGTCGTCAACTCCGAGAGTTCAGGTGGTGTTGGAGCGATCCTGTCCAGGGGCCGCTGCTCGGCTTCGGGCAACTGCTGCCACACCGGCGTGTCCCCACCATCCACTTCCGGATTCAACTCGTCAGCCTCAACCAGCTGGTGATTGACGTCCACCTCGACCACCGGCGACTGGACCTCAGACACGGCCGGTGGCGGTGACACCGCCACCAGCCCCAGGGCGCAGGACACGTGGACCAGGATCGAAAAGACCAGCGATTTCTGGCTCGGGTCGTTGTCACCCCACTTGGTCACCAGCATCGTGACCAGGTGCACCGACGCACAGAACAATCCGGCCAACAGGCACCCCCAGAGAGCCTTGCCGGCGATGTCCGGTGAGATCCCCAAGAGGTCCCCGATTTGTTGGGCGGCGCCCGCGACGGCCAGCAGCATCAGTTGCCCCCCTCGTCGAGCTTGTAGGCCAGGGAGATCTTGGTGATCTGTGTCCGATGACAGACCCCCAGCACGTTGACGATCGGCTGGTACAACCCCTGCCCCTCGCCGCGAACCACNACCGCCTGGTCCTCAAAGTTCTCCTTCGCGTCCCGCAATTCGGTCTCCAACTCGTCCAGTGACATCGGCTTGATCCCCAACAGGATCGTGCCGTTCTGGCGGACATTGATCACCAGCGCATCCGGGGTTCCGGTCAGGGGCTGGATTTCGCTGGAGCTGGGAAGTTGGATGTCGTACTGCCGCTCTTGCTCGGTGAATCGGGCCCCCACCAGGAAGAAGATGATCAACAGGAAGACGATGTCGATCATCGGCGTCAGGTTGATCGCCGACTCCTCGGTTCGATCGGCACCCTTGAGTGGCATCCNGTTCGTGCCTCCAGTTCTTGTCCCCAACCGGCTCCCACCGTCCCGGGGTCCTCTTACCTGTTATCGGCGTCTCGGCCGCTACACCGTCACGTTTTCGTTGATTGTCCGGCCCGTAAATATCACTTCGATNTCCGCGATTTCCAGCCACGCCGCATCGTCGGCCGCCTTCCTGGCGACGTCGCGAGGCGACAACGTGACAACCACCCCGAGACCTCGACCAATCGCAAAATTGGACCCGGGCCTGCTGCTGTCCAATCTCGCCGAAAACTCCAGGGTCACGAACTTGCCATCCTGAAACGCTTCGACCGGCAACTCGTGCGCCACCAGCGTCTGCCTCTGAGATGGATCTTTGACCAGGCTCGAATATCGGCAGAACTCCAGTTTCGCGGTGGCCAGTTTCGCGATCGGACCATGTCCGCGCAACCGGATTTTTGCCAGGTAACCTCCAGCTCGCGGATTGATCATTTCCTGGCCCAGGAATACCGTCCCGGTGGCGGGTGTCCTGGCAGCTGCGAAGCCCAGCCGCACCGTCTCGCTGCTGGGTACATGCCAGGCGCCAAAACCCGAGGACGAGTCGACCGNCAACAGGGGCTTCGCTCGCCATCCCTTTGGCCGCGACCCGAAATCAGAGGCTTCAATCACCGTGTCGGAACCAAAACCTCGCTGGTTCAACTTGCGACCGTCGAATGGCTTCACTCGATCCAGCGAACCGCCCGGAACAACGCGCACATCTGTCGCCGCACGGGTCCCCAGCAAGTCGCGGATCGGCTCTCCCTTGGTCAATTGCAGTTCACGGCCCAGTGGATCGTGAAACGCACCGAACGGGTCGATACCCAGCAGGTGGAAGATCGTCGCGGTCAGGTCGGCCGGTGTCACCCGATTCCGCGCCGGATAGGCTCCCTGACGATCGCTGGCTCCGTAAACCTGTCCCGAAGCGATTCCCGCACCGGCCATGGCGAAGCTGAATACCGGCCCCCAATGATCTCGCCCCCCCAGCGGATTGATCTTCGGCGTGCGGCCGAACTCGGCGATCGCCACCACCAGGGTCTCATCGAGCAACCCACGAGTTTCCAGGTCTTCGATCAGGGCCGTGAATCCAACATCGAACTTCGGACACAAGACGTCCTCGAGTCGATCAGCATTCTGGGCATGGGTATCCCACATCGGATTGTCGACAGCCGAATCACCGGGCTCACGAACCCAGTTGACGTGCACGAGCCGCACGCCGGCCTCGACCAATCGTCGAGACAGCAACAACAACTGGTTCCAGTTCGACATCCCGTAACGCCGCCTGAGCGTCTCTGGCTCACCACTGACATCAAAGGCGTTTCGAACACGTCCATTGATCAGGATGTCGAAGGCCTGGTCCTGGTAGGTCCCGAACAACTTCGGTTCGCGGCCCCGCACGACCCCACCAAAATGTCGATCGACCTGCTCGAGCAGCCCGACCCGGTTCTTCAACCGCAACGTCGGCACATCCCCCAATTGCAGTCCGGGCACTCCATCTCCGGGGTCCATCGGGTTCACCTGGAACCGGTCAGGATCCCAGCGACGGCCCAGGAAGCCTCCTGTCTGTCCGGCGGGGGTGACGTTCTCGTTGAGCCGCATGATCTGGGGAATCCAGACCGTCGACAGCGGGGGCAGCTTCTCGCTCGGCTTGAGTTGCTTGACCAGGGACCCAAACCACGGCCAGTCGCCAGGAGTGATCTTGCGGGGATTCGCCCCCTGGTACTTGTACCCCGTCAGCACCTCGTAACCACTGCCTGAATGCTGGTTGTTGTCGGTGGCCATCGAACGGACAACCGCCAACTTGTCGGCAATCCGGGCCGTCCGTGGCAACAATTCACAGAACTGCACACCCGGAACATTGGTCTGAATGGGCGAGAACACTCCGCGAATTCCCGACGGCGCATCGGGCTTGGGATCGAATGTCTCGTGCTGGGGCGGCCCGCCCTGCAACCAGACATAGATCACGCTCTTGGCACGGCCAAAGGTCGGGTCGGTATTCTCGCTGGCGGCAACCGCCTGCGAGGCCAACAGTCCCGGCAGATTCAGTCCAAGGCTCGAGAGGCCACCAACCCGGAGCATCTCCCGACGATCCAACCGGTCACACAATCGTCCCGTGTTGCCCTCTAAAGACCACATCGCTGGACGTTCCTCCCGTCTACGTACACAGGTTCTCCGCCTGTTGACCTCAGAATACCAGACCACTCACCGACTGGCCATATCTTCGAACGGCACAAGAGTGCACAGAACATGTATCACCGATCCACCGCAACATGTAGGATACCCGCAACACGAGACGCACGAATTGACCCGGGTCCGGGTTGGATGATTTCCGTACCAACTCCACGGAGCTGAACATGTCACGCGGCGTTGGGTACGTGGTGGACACCGGAGATGCCGGTGGGGCCGTCACCCAGAATATCCTGGTCGTCGAGGACAAGGATGAAACCAGTGAGTTTCTCAAGAAGATCCTCGAAAAAAATGGTTTCTCTGTCCGCATAGCCAAGGACGGGGGACAGGCCCACTCGACCTTCGCCATGTACAGGCCCGACATGGTGCTGTTGGACTTGATCCTACCCGGAGAAAGTGGATTCGAGATTTGCGAACGGTTGAAGGCCCAGCGAGAAAACGTCCCCGTGGTCGTGATCTCGGCCATCGACCTGGAATCATCCAGGAACCTGGCCGCCAAGACCGGCGCCGACGGGTACCTGACCAAGCCCATCCGGGAGTCTGAACTGCTCGAGACCATCAAGTCAATCAGCAAGTCGGCCTTCCGGCGATCTCACCGCGACAAGTCACAGGACCAGGGTGCGATCCGCTTCAACTGCACCTGCGGCAAACGCTTCAAGGTCAGCATCAAGCGACAGGGCAAACTCATGACATGCAGCAGCTGCGGTGACTCTCTGACCGTCCCCCGCCAGTCGTGAATGACCAGCTGGGATCATCGACGCCTCAGACTGCATCTTGCACCGCCTTGAGGATCGTGCGATTCTATTGACATCGCTGCCGCAGTGGCCCTTCCACCCGGAAATTCGAGTCGGGTGTGTACCGGGAAACGCCATGGGGAGTAGATCATGGACGCCATGGAGCCTCTCAATTTTGTCACGGTGAAGTGCCAGTTCTGTGGCACGTTCTATCGCCTGGCACCGGGCAAGATGGAAGAGGGACGGACCTGTCCCAAGTGCCATGAAACCCAGCGAGGATCACTCTCGATTGTCGGTGCTCCGCTCTCGAGGGCCGCGCTGGCCAGTTCGATGAGAGTCCTGCTGATCCGTTCGGGCCGCTACAAGGGCAAGAAATTGCTGTTGCCCAACGAGGAAGTGGTCATCGGACGTGCCAAGAGTTGCCAGATCCGGGACAAGTCCGAAGAACTTGCCGAGGAACACTGTGCACTCCAACCGACTCCCGAGGGTCTGCGCGTTCAGGACCTCGACACCGAGCAGGGAACCTTCGTCAACCGCGAACGAATCGACGAGCCCGTCTTCATGCGGCCCGGAGACCTCCTGCGAGTCGGCCCCCTGTTGTACCAGTTGGCCGGCCACGACATGCCCGAGGACAATGAGCCGGCCGCTTCGTTGAAGCTGTCCACCGGTGTCCAGACCAAGCAGGTCGACAAGGACACTGTCCTGTTCAAGTCGAAGAAGAATACCGCTGCCGAAGCCGCCGAGGTGATCCAGGAACACTGGGAACTGACCCGGAGCCGCCCGGCGGTTCCCGAGTGGATCGACGAATAGCCCGGGCATTTGCCCCGCGGGGAATTCGGCGCTAGGATGCTATCTCCTGGAAACGGAGTTGCCCCATGCGCCTCGCCTCACTGTCCACCTGCCTGCTGTTGCCCGTGTTGCTGTTGGTCGGAAGAGACCGACCAGTCCCCACGCGACCTGTCACAATCCGCCTGGTCGATGCCCAGAGTGGAATCGAATTGCCGGGCCTGGTGCGGGTCACCGGCCCGGACGGCCAGGCCGTGCCCCTGCCCACCCTGCTGAACCGTGGCGTCGGCCTGCTGAACAAGCAGCCCCTGATCGACACATGGAGCGTGTTGCCTTCGGCCAGGCGGGTCGCCTTGCCCAGACAACCGGTCACAATTGCGGCGTTCTCGGGACTGGAAACCGAGCTCTCCCAGCAAAAAATCGATCTCTCAAAACAGGCTCCCAAGACAATCACCCTGAAGCTGAACCGGTTCTACAGTGCCGCCGAGCAAGGCCTGCGCTCGGCAAACACTCACCTGCACCTGATGAAGATCTCGCGGGAACAGTGCGACCGATACCTCAAGGAAATTCCCCGGGCCGATGGACTCGACATGGTCTTTTTGTCCTACCTGGAACGCGCTGTCGAGGACCAGAACTACACCTCCAATCGTTACACGACCGCGGACCTGGACAAGCTGACAGCCGAGTCGGGAGTCGTCTTTGGCAATGGCGAGGAACACCGGCACAATTTCGCCGGCTTCGGACAGGGATACGGACACGTGATGCTGCTGGACATCAAGAAGCTGATCCTGCCGGTTTCGATCGGGCCGGGCATCATGAAATCCGGGCACGATGGCCTTCCACTACGACGGGGGATCGAAACCGCCCGTCGCGATGGCGCCACGATCGTCTGGTGTCACAACGAGTGGGGACTCGAAGCACTCCCCAGTTGGCTGTCCGGACGAATCGACGCACAGAACATTTTCGATGGGGGAATCCGCAGCAGCTACCGCGACAGTTTCTATCGCTATCTCAATGCCGGGCTCAAGGTCCCCTTCTCGACCGGAACCGATTGGTTCATGTACGACTTCTCGCGGGTCTACGTCCCAGTCAGTGGACAATTGACCTCACGCAACTGGCTCGAACAACTCTCGACCGGGCACAGCTACATCACCAACGGACCGTTCCTGGAATTCACCGTCAGCGGACAACCGATCGGCGGCACGGTATCGCTCGACAAGCGGGGACGGGTCCGCATCCATGGGCGCGCTGTCGGTCGATCGGACTTTCAACGACTCGAGTTGATCCACAACGGAGGGATCGTTGCTTCGGCCGCCTCGCGACCCGTCGGCGGACACCACGAGGCAACGATCGACACGAACTTCGATGTCAGCCGCCCCGGCTGGTTCGCCCTCCGCACGCCACCTCCGTCAGTTTCGGGTGACCCCAAGAGAATGCGAAAGACCCCCTTGAACCTGATGGGCCGCGAGTTGTTTGCCCACACCAGCCCGATCTACATCACGGTGGGCGGAAAGAAGATCTTTGATACCGCTGTCGCCACCGAGATCCTGGCAACAATGAAAGAACACGCCGCGGCAATCGGCAAGAACGGAAAGTTCCTCGACCCGGCAGCCCGTGCCCGTGTACTGGACGTCCACAACGAGGCCATCGCCGCCTTCGAGAAGCGATTGGCGCGTGAGACCCGCGATCGTTCCCGATAACCAACTGGCGAGCGTCCACTCCGGCCGCGAGATCGGCCACCCCTCTCGCCAATTCCTCCCGCCCGCGTCGCCAGTCACGTTATACTGGACCCCGCTGCGACTCATTCCGTGTGGGATTGGCGGGTGGCTTCTGTAGCCCAGCCCACCGGGTTCTGAACCAAGGATTCACACCGTGCCTTCATCGCTGATTCGTCCCACCGCCGTGTCATTCCTCTGCCTCCTCGGCCCTGTCCTGGGCTGCGGCGAGAACACCCCGGTGCAGACGGCAACCCCACCCAAAGAGACCACGCCCCCGACTCAAGTGGAGGCCGTTGCTCAACCAACTCCTCCGACGACGCCAGAAGACAAACCGTCAGCTGCACCTGAAGAACCCGCCGACAAACCCGCCGACAAACCCGCCGACAAACCCGCCGACAAACCAGCCGACAAACCAGCTAAGAAAACCGGGGCAACCGCGCCGCCGGCAACAACCGACCACGCCAAGGCAAAGGCGACTCCAGAGAAACAGCGAACCAATCGCCTGTCCGGCGAAACGAGCCCCTACCTGTTGCTCCACGCTCATAACCCCGTCGACTGGTTCCCATGGGGCCCCGAGGCTCTCGAGAAAGCTCGCAAGGAGGGGAAGATGATCTTTCTCTCAATCGGTTACAGCAGCTGTTACTGGTGCCACGTGATGGAGCGCGAGAGTTTCTCGGATCCGGAAATCGCCAGGTTCATGAATGAACACTTCGTGAACATCAAGATTGATCGCGAGGAACGCCCCGACATCGACGACATCTACATGACCGCCCTGGGTATTTACGTCACCCAGACCGGTGGTGGAACCGGCTGGCCACTCTCGATGTTTCTCACTCCCGACACGCGTCCGGTGGCGGGCGGAACCTATTTTCCTCCGCGAGATCAGCCCAACCGGCCGCCCGGTTTTCTGGGTGTGCTCAAGGCAATGCATAAGCTCTGGACAGAGGACAAGAAATCCGCCGAGGACAATGCCACGGTGCTGACCAAGGCGCTGAGACAGTCCCTGCGACGTCGCCTGGTCCTGGCTTCCGCAGAACTCGACACCGAACTGGTTGGAGCATCGGTCGCCTCGTTGATCAACTCGCACGACACCCGTCACGGTGGGATCGGGTTCAATCGCAGTCGGGCGGATCGCCCCAAGTTCCCGACTCCACCAAAACTGGAATTGCTCGCGCACATCGCCCGGCTGGAAAAGGACTCCAAGGACGAGGACAAGCCGGCGACCGCCGTGTTGGACCACACCCTGCTGGCAATCGCCAACGGAGGCATCCATGACCAGGTTGGCGGTGGCTTCCATCGCTACAGCACCGATCGCCGCTGGCACGTGCCTCATTTCGAGAAGATGCTCTATGACAACGCCCAACTCGCCGGCTTGTACGTCGACGCATTCGCCCGAACCGGACAACCGGCTTTCCGTGCCGTGGCCGAGGGCGTCTTCACCTACGTACTCCGTGACATGACCGATCCCGACGGACCGTTTTTCTCGGCCCAGGATGCCGAAACCGACGCGATCGAGGGCAAGTACTACGTCTGGTCCGGTGACGAAATCGACATGTTGCTTGGGGCGGACGCCAAGTTGTTCCGCAGGTTGTTTGGAGTCGTCGACGAACCCGAATTCGAACACGGCAACGTGCTCTACCGGGCCGTCCCCCTGGAACAGTCCATCGTGGACACCGGCCAAACCGCCCGGGTCGCACAGATGCACCAGAAACTGCTGGCCACGCGGATCAAGCGAAAGCCCCCACTGCTGGACGACAAGGTGCTGACCAGTTGGAACGGGTTGATGATCCGTAGCCTCGCCGACGGCGGTCGAGTATTGAAGAAGCCCGAGTACACACGGGCCGCGACCCGCGCAGCCGAATTCCTGATCGCCAAGCTCCGCGACAACTCCAAGGGGCACTTGCTCAGGACCTACCGGCAAGGCAAGTCCAAACTGCATGCCTACCTGGTCGACTACGCGTTCCTGGCTGAGGGCCTGCTGGCACTGCACCAGGCGACCGGGGACGAGAAATGGTTGACCGAGGCCCGGAAACTCACGGACGAACAGATCTCGTTGTACTGGGACAAGACCCGTCACGGGTTCTACTTCACCTCGCACAACCACGAGGAATTGTTGGCGCGAACACAAAATGGATTCGACAGCGTTCTCCCCTCGGGGAACAGCACCAGCGTCCGCAACCTGGTCCGGTTGGCCAAGCGAACCGGTGACGCCAAGTACCGCACCTACGCCCAGCAAACGCTCGAGGCCTTCGCACCACAGATGCGAGAACACCAACAACGGGGGGGAATGGGCATGTCACACATGGCCCTGGCGCTGGCGGAGTTCCTGGCCAAGTGAACCGGGAACGCCACGGAAACGAGTTGCCGAAAGGCTCCCGCAGAAAGAGTAACGCGTTATGACAAGCGAAACTGCACCACAGGTGATCGGACTCCAGTGGCTCGACTGGGTCCTGATTGTCCTGTACGCCCTATCGACAATCGGCCTGGGCCTGTATTTCAGTCGCCGCACCAAGTCGATGCAGGAATACTTCACCGGCAGCGGGAGCATGAACCCCGTGCTGATCGGTGTGTCGTTGTTCGCAACGTTGTTGAGCACCATCTCGTACCTCTCGGTCCCCGGCGAAGCCGCTGGGAAGGGACCCGTCAACCAGATCGCGATCCTGGGACTCCCGGTCGTCTTCTTCGTGGTTGGCTTCGTGATGCTGCCGATCTACATGAAACACCGCGTGACCAGCGCGTACGAATTGCTGGAGGACAAGCTGGGGCTGGGTCTGAGACTGCTGGGGGCAACGATGTTCCTGGCGCTGAGACTGGTCTGGATGACACTTTTGGTCTACCTGGCCTCGGAGGCAATGACCGTGATGATGGGCCTGGATCCGAAGTGGATCCCCATCGTGGCGCTAATCACCGGCGTGGTCGCGGTCATCTACACCTCCCTGGGTGGCCTGCAGGCTGTCGTCATCACCGACCTGCTCCAGACAATCCTGCTCTTTGGTGGCGCGATCCTGGTCGTGTTGACTGTGAGTTGGGACTTCGGCGGACTCGGATGGATCCCCAACACCTGGCATGCCAACTGGGACTCTCAACCACTCCTACCCATTGAAGACGGTGCAGTCAGCTTCAAGCTCCGCATCTCGGGACTGGGTGCGCTGCTCAGTTCGACAATCTGGTACATCGCCACTTTGGGTGGTGACCAGACGACCGTCCAAAGATTCATGGCAACCACGGACGCTCGCGCCGCGAGACGGGCGTTGGCCACACAGTTGATCGTCGGCACCACCGTCACCATCACCCTGTGTGCTGTCGGGTTCGCTGTCCTGGCCTTCTTCGAACACAACCCCGAGAAACTCCCCGCCTCGATCAACCTCAAGGAGAACGCCGACAAGCTGTTCCCTCGCTACATCGCCTACCACCTGCCCGTGGGTGTTTCCGGATTGGTCGTGGCAGCGATGTTTGCTGCGGCGATGTCGAGCATCGATTCGGGCGTCAACTCGGTCACTGCGGTTGTGCTGCGTGACTACATCGGTCGCTTCCGCAAGACGATGATCACCGAGAAACAGCAACTGCAATTCGCCCGCGTCCTGGCCTTCTCGATTGGCGGGGTCGTCGTGTTCAGCAGCACCCTGATGCGTTTCATCCAGGGCAACATCACCGAAATGACCGGAAAGACGGTCAACCTGTTGACGGTCCCGATCTTCGGGCTGTTCTTCTTCGCACTGTTTGTCCGCCGGCCCAGCCGCTGGGCCGTCTGGGCCGGGGTCGTCGCCGGGACCGTCACCGCCGTCGTCATCGCTTTCTCGGGGCCATTGAGTTACATGCTGTTCGAACGATTTGGGATTCAACCCGAGACGCTCGGAACGGAGTTCATCGAGATCACCGACAAGGTAACCGGAGACGTGCGGAAAAGTTGCAACGATCCCATCAGCTTCCAATGGATCTCCCCGATGGCGTTGGCCGTCAATATCGCCGTGGGCTGGGTGGGGTGCGTGATCGCCAGGCGGTTCACCGGGTCCGCAACCACTTCGCGCGACTCCACGGGGCAATAACAGCCACCCACATCTCGAGGCCAGGACGTGGCCGGACACCGTTTCTGTCCCCAACACAGGCAAACGCGTTGGACGCCTCCATGCCGCACTTGCTCACCGGTGGCCGGAAACGACTGTTGAGCCTCGTCGGCGGGCTGCTGGTGGGGCTGATCGTTGCCGAGGCCGTCCTTCAACTCGCCGACCTGCAACCGGAACGGTACCGGCCGCCTCGCTGGAGTGCCCATGACGGCCAGTCCTTTCGCCGCAGCGACATGTGGGCTGACGGACTGATCAAACAGGACAGCCCCTTCGCCGGGGTCGAAATGGGCCAATACACCCCCGGGGCCCGGTTCCGTGTCGAGTACGCCTCGAATCCTCACGGACACCTCGACACCGACAACGGCGTCGAGATGACGATCAATGCGTTGGGGCTACGCGGCCCCGATGTAGCTCGCGACAAGCCCGATGGCACCCTCCGGATACTTGGACTGGGCGATTCATTCACCTTCGGGGTCGGCGTTCGCGACGAGGACACTTTTTTGCGTCGACTCGAAAATCGACTCGACCAGAAGGACCACCCCCTGGAGGTCCTCAACGCCGGCACCCAGGGCTACAACACCAGGGACCAACAAATCACCCTGGAGCACCGCTGGCTCGGGCTCGAACCCGACCTCGTTCTCGTCACCTTTTACCTCAACGATGTCTACCGCGACGAATCGGCAGTGGCTTTCTGGAACAACGGCGAGGGTGACGGGGTCTACCTGCAACCAACCGGGCTAGCTCGCCATTCACGGCTGGTCGACTGGTGCCAGTACTCGTGGCGAGCCCGGGAATTGCGTCGCCGGATGATCGTTCACTACAGCCAGGCCTACTTCGTCGACCCCGGTTCATTTTTCTCCAGCGGAAACAAGGCCGCCCAACACATGGACTGGTCCGCATCACGAACCGCACTGGAACGAATCGTCGAGTTGTCCCGGGCACACGGATTCCGTGTCGGGTTGGCCATTTTTCCCGAGTTGATGTCACTGGAGAATTATCCCTTCGGGGCAATACACGATTTTGTCCGTGCGGCCTGTGACGAGATCGGCCTGCCAGCCCACGACCTGTTGCCCGCTTTCAGCAACAAGGACGCCAGGCAACTCTGGGTCCACCCCACCGACCACCATCCCAACCAGGTGGCTCACGGCATCGCAGCAGTTTCCCTGGAAACTTTCGTTCGCAGCCTCCTTCCCGCCGACACCTCCTCCGCACCATGAACACCGCGTCAACCATTCCCGCCGAGATGGATCCAGGACCATCACCATCCGCCACATGGCGGGGCGTCGGCCTGCTGGTGATCACGCTGTTCGCCTATTACCCGATCCTCGACGCCGGGTTTGTCTGGAATGACGACGACCTGTCCACGATCCTGGCCCTGATCGACCAGGGAGGACTGTCGGCCGTCTGGTTCTCTTCCGAAGCTTTCAATTACTGGCCGATGACCTGGACCAGTTACTGGCTCGAGCACCAGGTGTTTGGTACCGATCCCGCCACCGGATTGCCCGACCCGACCAGTTACCACGTGGTCAACGTCCTGTGCCACGCCATGGCCTGCCTGCTGTTGTGGCGAGTGCTGGCGAGACTCGAAGTCCCCGGAGCGTGGCTGATCGCGGCGGTCTTCGCGGTCCATCCCGTCAACGTCGAATCCGTCGCGTGGATCACTCAACGCAAGAACGTGTTGGCGATGTTGTTTTATCTCGTGGCGTTGAACCAGTTTCTCAAGTTCGAAATTTCCAACCGGCGGTGGCACTACCAGACCGCCCTCGGAGCCTTCCTGCTGGCGATGCTCAGCAAGGGTGCCGTGGTCGCGATGCCACTGGTCCTGTTGCTGTTGGCCTGGTGGAAAAATGGCCGAGTGACCCGCACCGACCTGTTCCGTGCGATTCCGTTCCTGGTCGTGGCCGTTGTGATGAGCGGTGTCGAGATCTGGTTTCAGCAGGTCCGTGCCATTGGCGGAGAGACAATCCGCGATGCCGGGGTGGCCGAGCGATTGATGGCCACGGGACCAGTCGCCTGGTTCTACCTCCACAAGACACTGCTCCCGATCGAGTTGAGCTTCGTGTATCCACTGTGGACATTCGACACCACCCGGATCTCGCAGTGGTTGCCATTGTGTGGCGGTGTGACCGTGCTGGGAACGTTGGCCTGGGCCACGCGGGCCGGGTTGAACCGGGGTCCACTCGCCGCAGTGCTCTACACGCTGTCGAGTCTCGGGCCGGTTCTCGGCCTGGTCGACATCTACTTCTTTCGCTACTCGCTGGTCGCCGACCACTACCAGTACATCGCCATGCCGGGCCTGCTCGCACTGTTTGTCGGTGGAGCCACCCACCTCGCCCGGGCTCGCGGCATCGACCGCCTGACCCGGCGGACCGCTTCGGTTGCGGTCGTCGCGGTGCTTGCCGGACTGACCTGGCAACAGGTCGGCATCTACCGGTCGCCGCAACAACTCTGGAAAGACACGTTGGCCAAGAATCCCTCGTGTTGGTTAGCACACAACCAGTTGGCCAACCTGGTCAGTACCCGCAGCCAGTTCGACGATGCCCGCCAGCACTACCTCACGGCTCTCGAGTTAATCGAACACCAATTCGGTGCCGGTCACGTCGAGACCGCTCGCGTCCACAACAACCTCGGTGTCCTGCTCGGCCAGGCCTCCCGCGATTCCACGGATCCGACATTGATGCCCATTGCCATCACGCACCTGGAAAAGGCGTGCCGGATCGCCCCGCAACGGGGCGAGTACGTCGAGAGCCTGGCCGGTGTCCTGAAAGAACGGGGCCGCAATGACAGGGCAATCAGTCACTTGACCAGGCATGTCGGTCGCCAGCCAGCAGATCGCAGTGCCTGGTTGATGCTGGCCAGTTGCCTGGAAGAAGTTGGGCGAGCGAACGAAGCCGCCCGGGCTCGAGAACGTGCACGCCGACAGATCCCCGTCGACAACAGGCCTGACGTCCCGGTATCCTCCCCACGATGAGCGATTCCGTCCTCCTGCCTCCAGCCACCGAACGAGCCGATGGGCTGAAACCGGCCGGCTGGTGGAGCCGCCAGGGCGAGCGCATCCTCTGCGAACTGTGTCCTCGAGAATGCCTGCTCAAGGACGGCGATCGTGGATTCTGCTTTGTCCGCCAGAACGTCGGCGGAGAGATGGTGCTGACGACCTATGGACGCAGCACCGGTTTCTGTATCGACCCGATCGAAAAGAAACCCCTGAACCACTTCCTGCCGGGCACCGCCGTACTCAGTTTCGGTACGGCCGGCTGCAATCTCGGCTGCAAGTTCTGCCAGAACTGGTCCATTTCAAAATCCCGGGAAATCCAGCGTCTCAGCGAACAGGCGACCCCCGATGCGATTGCCCAGGCCGCCCTGGACACCGGCTGTCGCAGCGTGGCCTTCACCTACAACGACCCGGTGATCTGGGCCGAGTACGCCATCGATGCGGCCGCGGCCTGCCACCAGGTGGGGCTCAAGACCATCGCTGTGACTGCCGGATACATCACCGACATCGCCCGGCAACCGGTCTTCGAATGCTTCGACGCCGCCAACGTCGACCTCAAGGCCTTCACCGAACTCTTCTACAAGCATCTGACCCTCTCACACCTGCAGCCTGTCCTGGACACCCTGGTCTGGCTCAAACACGAGACCGACACCTGGTTTGAAATCACCAACCTGTTGATTCCCGACGAGAACGACAGTCCCGACGAATTGAAACGGATGTGCGACTGGATTCTCGAACACGTCGGTGACTGTGTCCCCGTTCATTTCACGGCGTTTCATCCCGACTTCCGGATGCAGAACACGCCCCGAACTCCACACGAGACCCTGATCAGGGCACGTGAAATCGCACTCGAAACCGGGTTGAAATACGCCTACGTCGGCAATGTCAACGACACACCACGTCAAAGCACCTACTGCCCCGGTTGCCAGGAACTGTTGATCGAAAGAGACTGGCACCAGTTGGGAGCCTGGAATCTCGACAACGGCAACTGCCGACACTGCGGCACCTCCATCGACGGACTCTTCGAAACCCAGCCAGGCGACTGGGGGCGGAAACGTCAACCCGTCGACATGTCACGGTTTGCCCTTCCGATCGTGCCAAACAACTCAGCCAACGAACTCGAACACATCGACACAGTCTTCACCCAGGGGATCCTTCCAGTGGCTCAACCGTCTCCGGGTTCCAATGCCGACAGTTCAATCGACTCACAGCAGCAACAGGTGATCGTCGATGCGGCCGCCCGGGCAGTCACCGCTGCCGTGTTCGACCGTCCGCTCGACTGGCCCGACCCGGATCTCGCCGGCACCGCCTCGCAGGTGCTCTCCGGAGCGTTCGTCAGCCTCAAACGCGGTGGCCAACTCCGCAGTTGTATGGGAATGCAGGGACAACCCATCCGGCTTGACGAGGCTCTCCAACGCGCGGCTCGCAATGCGGCCCGCGAGGATCCCCGCTTCCCTCCGATCTCGCCAAACGAACTCGATCAACTCGACATGGAAGTCTGGCTGTTGCACGGTCCATCCGAGGTCACCGAGCAAGGCGAAGCGAGAATCCAGCGTGTCACCATTGGCCGTCATGGTCTCCAGGTGATCCGCGGAGAAAACAGGGGGCTCCTCTTGCCGGGAGTCGCCACCGATCAGAACTGGGACGCCGAGACGTTTCTCGACCAGGTCTGTATCAAGGCGAAGCTCCCACCGACGGCCTGGCGGGACGACGAGACCCGGCTGTTCACCTTCGACGGCGACTGCCTCTCGGGACCGATCGTCCAGGCCCCGGTCTCCGTCAACTCGCCACAACATCTCCTCGACGAGTCACAGGTCATCACCTACTCGCAATTCTGCAACTCGAATATCCAGGCCCTGTTGACCGGTGGTGTCACGAGTCCGTATCTGCCGGGTGTGCCCGATGGCGAGGTCCAGGGGCTGATCCTGCAGTCCAACTGGATGGGCCATGCCAAACCGATTACCCAGGGGCGGCTGGCTCTGAATTCCGGCATGCCCTTGCAATCGACTCTCTTTGAACTGTCCGAGTCCCTCGCCGGTCAACTGAAGCTACGGATCGGGGCCAGGCAGGCCCGGGGCCTCTCCACCGACCTCCTCGTCCTGGTCGACACGGCCATGCATGGGCGGACCGATGCGCCCCAATTGGCAGGAGCCGATCGTGGTGACCGGGCCATCGTGGTGATTTCCTCGGATCGCTTCGCCCTGCACTGGGATCTCAACTCAACGCCCGAGGAATTGACCACACGCTGCCAGTCCGACGCGGAATTGCCCCCGGGAACTTGCGGCTCGATTTATAGCCTGGCCGGGGTCGGCACGCGGCAGACATTCACCATGAATCGTGTGCCACGCGGCGTCACGGCCAGCGGAGCCAGGCCTCCCGGAGTTGCCGGCCGATTCTATCCCGACGACCCCGAAGCCCTGCAACAGCAGGTCCAGGACTGTTTTGCCACCGACGACACGTCGAATGCCACCGCGGGTCAGTGGCCAGCCGCGATGGTCCCGCACGCGGGCCTGAGATTCTCCGGGGCCATTGCCGCACGGACGTTGTCAGCCCTGGAGATCCCCGACTCGGTCATCGTGATCGCTCCCAAACACACCCGGCATGGAGTTCCCTGG
>PBOU01000088.1 GCA_002724415.1 Planctomycetaceae bacterium | reverse complement strand
TTCCGGGCAGGGGACACGTCGGTTGGACCGACAAAGGAGATGCAAGGATGGCGAGTTACAACAAGGTGATTTTGGTCGGAAATCTCACACGAGACCCGGAATTGAGACACATTCCTTCGGGAACGGCGGTCACGGACCTCGGTTTGGCCGTCAACCGGACTTGGACCGATCGCAACACAAACCAACGGAACGAAGAAACAACATTCGTCGATGTCACCTGCTGGGGCCGTACTGCAGAAATTGCCTGCGAATATCTTCGTAAAGGGCGTCCAGTACTCGTCGAAGGGCGGCTGCAAATGGACGAGTGGAATGACCGCGAGACTGGAGCAAAACGCACCAAGCTCAAGGTTGTGTGTGACAACATGCAAATGCTCGGCTCACGAAACGAAGGAAACTCCGGAGGAGGAGGAGGAGGAGGAGGAGCTTCCTATCAACCTCCACCACAATCCGATGGGCCCCAACAACCGGCCAGCAACCCTGTGGTCAATCCCCCAGACGACGAAGTGCCATTCTAGCCCTGTCGGTCACCGGGTTGACCGGC
The DNA here is from genome assembly GCA_002724415.1 of Planctomycetaceae bacterium. Lineage (GTDB taxonomy): Bacteria > Planctomycetota > Planctomycetia > Planctomycetales > Planctomycetaceae > UBA8437. The sequence goes on along the minus strand of PBOU01000088.1, from coordinate 74,911 downwards.
CGACAGAGACCAATAGATTCTGACCGCTGACCAACATTCCAGAATCCGGAGCGCAGCTCCGGCCAAACTCATGAGTCGCAAAAGCCCCTCGCCGCACGTTTCCGGAAGCACCAATTCCTCGGTTGAGTTGTTGCTGGCAGAACAGGTTCCCTCGCTGGGTCTTCCCGGAGATCTCGTGAGAGTCAAACCAGGATTTGCCCGCAATTACCTGATTCCACAGGGACTGGCGACGGTGGCCACCGAAGAGAATCGGCAGGCGGTCGAGAAACACCGGGCCAGGTTGCTGGAACTCCAGGCGGCTGCGGCCAAGGAATTGCAGGGGTTTGCCGACCAACTCAGCTCCCACAGCGTGACGATCGAGGCCAATGCCAACGAGGAAGGCCAGCTGTATGGTTCGGTCAACCAGGTTGATATCAGCCGGTCCCTGGTGGAGGCGGGATACGAGATTACGGCCGAGCAGGTGATTCTCACCGGTGTCCTCAAGGAACTTGGAATGTACACCGTCGGTGTGCGGCTGAACGAACACATCGAGACTGAGATCAAGGTGTGGGTGGTGCCGTCGGCTGAAGATTTGGCCGAGGGCGAAGAATAGTCACCGGAATACGGCGACACGTTCGCTGGCGAGTCCGGTCGGAGGTTCATGGAGGGACGGGCGATGGCTGTCGCGGCAACCACCTCCGGATTCGATCGGCTTCCTCCACAGAACCTCGAAGCGGAACGTGGTGTCCTGGGCAGCGTGCTGCTGCTCAACGAGGTGCTCGACGAAGTCGTCGAGGTGCTGGCGGCCGATCACTTCTATACCGACGGTCACCGCAAGATCTTTTCGGCCATCCGTCGACTCTACGACAACGGCGCCCAGGCCATCGACCCGCTGACCCTCGCCGAGGAACTCGACCGCCACAGTCAACTCGAGGACATCGGTGGTTCCAGCTATCTCGAACAGGTTCTGGAGAGCGTTCCACATGCGGCCCACGCCCGTTATTACGCCGGCATCGTCCGCGAGAAATGGGTCCAACGGCAGTTGATCTTCGCCTGCAACGAGATCCTGTCGGAGTGCTACGACGGTTCCAATGATCCCGACGACGTGCTCTCTTCAGCCGAACAACGGATCTTTCGGATCCTCGACGACCAGGGTGAACCCCACAAGATCGAGATCAAGGACATCCTGCTTGACGCCTTCGACCGCATCAATGAACGGATGGAGAATGATGATGTCATCAGCGGGATCCCGACGGGATTCTCCGATCTCGACCAACGGCTCAACGGACTACAACCCTCCGAACTCATCGTGCTCGCCGCTCGCCCCAGTATGGGCAAGACCGCGCTGGTGTGTAACCTCGCCGAGGGCGTCGCGATGGAGGCCGGACAAGGCGTGTTGCTGTTCAGTCTCGAGCAATCNAACCTCGAACTCGCCGAACGTCTGCTGTGCATCCGGTCACAGGTCAACAGTCACCGGCTGAGATCCGGCACACTCGATGACGACGAACGCAAGCTCCTGGTCCATGCCTCTGCGGAACTCTCCGAAGCCCCGTTATTTCTCGACGACCAACCCGGACGGACAATCGCGCAAATCACGGCTGTCGCCAGGCGACTTCAACGCCGAGGTGGTGTGCGAGTTGTCATCATCGACTACCTGCAGCTCATCGAGCCCGAGGACAAGTCGTCACCGCGGGAACAGCAAATCGCTCTGATCACCCGCCGTCTCAAGGCACTCGCCAAGGAACTCAGCGTTCCGGTTATCGCGCTGGCACAGCTCAACAGAGGCGTGGAACACCGTGAAGACAAGCGACCACGCCTGAGTGACCTCCGCGAGAGTGGAGCGATCGAGCAAGACGCCGACGTGGTGATGTTCCTGCACCGCCCCGAACACTACAACCCCGAGGATCGTCCGGGCGAGGCCGACGTGATCATAGCCAAGAACCGAAATGGCCCCACCGACAGCGTCACGCTGACCTGGATCAAGGAATCGATGAGGTTCGCCAATTACAGTCGCCTGGACGAACCTGATGGCGGCTATTTCGCCGACTCGGCCGACGACAGCTTCTGATTCCCCCCTCCGATCATCACGGGAGACTCCGGCCACGGTCACTCCAAGTCAAAAACCCAAACGGTTTTCACTTTGACGACGGGTAGTTGTGGTCCGTATGATGTTTGGATAAGTGAAACCTTATCGGTTGGGAAAGCTAGGAGGTCCCGGCCTGTTCCTGCCCCGCTCTTCCCACCGAAGTCGCCTCGGCCTTCAACGGTCAACCGTCCCCCAGAACGCACCCGCTCACACCCGCTCAAAACAGTTCAGACACCGATCAATCAACGATACTTCTGCTCGATCGACAGACGGAGCCCTGATCCCAATGATGATTTCCCGCAAACGCCTCGGATCCTGGACCCTCACTCGCCCCCTGCAAGCCGCAATTGTGCTGATGCTGGCGAGTACTGCTGCTGCCCAAGCCCCACCGACGATTTCCACCACTCGTCCACTCGCTGTCCGCCCGGGACAAGCCATCGACATGACGATCCAGGGAGCCAACCTGGTTGGAGTCAGTGATGTCTGGACAAGTTTCCCGTCGACCAAGGCACTGGTCGGTGACACCAAGAACAAGGCCCAGTGTGTCTACAAGCTCACCGTCCCCGGCGATGCCGCGGTTGGGATTCATGCCCTCCGTGTCGCTGGTCCTGGTGGCTTGTCACCCCTGAAGCTGGTCTTGATCGACGACATCCCCACCACCGCGCAAGCCGGTGACAATTTCTCTCGAGACAAGGCCCAGGCACTGACCCTGCCAGCAGCCGTCGACGGCACCACAGACGCGTTGAAGGTTCGTGTCTACAAGTTCTCCGCCGACAAGGGCCAGACCATTTCTGCTGAAGTTGTGGCCAAGCGGATCGGATCGGCGCTGGACCCCCTGCTGCGGATCCTGGATGCCAACGGTCGCGAACTGGCCTACAGCGATGACGCTGCTGGACTCAACGGCGACAGCCGACTGCATCACACGTTTGCTGCCAAGGGGGATTACTTCGTTGAGGTCCGAGACATCAAGTGGACCGGTGGTGGTGGACACCATTACCGTCTCCGCATCGGCGACTTCCCCAATGTCACCGCGGCCTATCCGCTGGGTGTCAAGCGAGGGGGGTCGGCAACGGTCTCGTTCTCCGGTGCACACACCGATGGCGTGGAACCGGTCAAGCTGCAACTGCCAGCTGACTCGCCACTGGAATGGTTGACCATCGGTGCCAAGCGGGCCGGCGGAAAGAGCAGCGGACTGGTGACCCTCGCCGTTAGCAATTCTGACGAGGTCATCGAGACCGAGCCCAACGACAGCCGTGACAAGGCCACGCGGGTCCCACTGGGGGCCAATCTCAACGGACAATTCAACAAGGCTGGCGACGTCGACCACTTTGTGATCTCGGCCAAGAAGGGCCAGAAATTCACGTTCACCGGAATCACACGTCGGGTGGGATCTCCGGCGGCGGTCTACCTGAGGCTGCTCAACGCCGACGGCGGCAAGGTGGCCGAGGTGCTGGACCTGGGTATCAACGACAGCGTGATCAATTACACGTTTCCGGCCGACGGAGATTTCTATGTCGCGGTGCAGGACCGGGACCGACGTGGTGGCGGCGGATTCGCCTACCGTGTCTCGGTCGATGAAGTTCAGGTCGGATTCAAACTGACCGCCACGGCAGCCCATCTCAACATCGCTGTCGGAGGCACCGCGGCGGTCACCGTCAATGCGGCCAGGAGTGGTTACAATGGCCCGATTGCCATCGCGGCCATGGGACTTCCCGCGGGCATCACCAGCACACCAACGGTCATCGGCGCCGGTCGCACCAGTGCCGTGCTGACGCTGACGGCCGATGACAAGGCCCCCAAGGGGAAGATTGTTCCGATCCGAGTGGCCGGAACCGCCAAGATCGGCGACACCGCCACCCGGGCTGATGCCAACGTCGAAACCCCCCTGAAGGGGATCTTCGGTGGCCTGCCCTGGCCTCCCTCGACGCTGTCCCAGGAAGTCGCCGTGGCAGTCGGCCCCCCGGCCGTCTTCTCGCTGCGGACCTCCCCGCAGTCCATCGTCTTCGGGCGTGACATGACGGCCAAGGTCAAGGTCACGGTGGTCCGTCAAAAGGACTACAAGGAGGCAATCACGCTGGTCCTCCAGCCGGCCAAAAACGGGCTGCCCGGTGGAATTTCCGCCGCGCTGAAACCCATCCCCGCTGGCAAAAACGAGATCGAAATCACCTTCACCGGGAACAACAAAGCCCCGCTGGGTGACTTCACTGCCAACCTCAACGCCCAGTTGAAAAAAGGCAAGAAAACCGTGACGCAGCCGATCCCCTCGATCGGCCTCGCGCTGAAAGCCCCGATGACACTCACCGCCCAGGCCGCCGGACCAAAACTGGCCCGGGGTGGCCAACTGAAGTTGAAAGTGTCTGTCGCGAGGAATCCGTCACTGGCGGCGGCCGTGGCCCTGACCGTGGCCAACCTCCCCAAGGGAGTCACCGCAACAGCTGCAACCATCGCTGCAGACAAAACTGAGGTTGAAATTACACTCACTGCAGCACAAGATGCCCAGCAGGGAGCGATCAAGAATCTATTGGTCAAGGGCACAGCCACCGTCGGAAAGGTCAAACACGCCAGCGACGCCCCGGCCGTGGCCCTGACTGTTGAGTAACCACCAGGAACGAAACACCATCTTGCCTGTCCCATCTGGGCATCACGCGAGTCCCGGGACAACAAGCAATCCCCTCATCGGAATCGAAGGTTCCGATGATTCATATTCACCGAATCAGACTGTTCCACGACGGAGACCTTCTGTCATGCGTCACTTGTTGACAGCCACTATCGCGAGCCTTCTTGGCCTCGGAATCACCTCAACCATCCAGGCCGAGGAAGCACTCGTAACGATCGGAAAACCGGCGGGACTGACTCTCGAGCCGGCAACTATCCAACTTGTTGGCAAACGAGCCCGCCAGCAACTTCTTGTCACGGCCAAGTACGCCTCCGGAGAACTTCGGGACCTGACCAGCGTGGCCACCGTCACCTCGTCCAACCCGAAGGTGGTCAAGGTCGAAAAGGGAAAAGTCATCCCGGTCGGTGATGGCACCGCCGAATTGACAGCGACAATCGGAGGTCAAAAGGCCTCTGCCAAAATCACCGTCAAGAACTTTGGCGGAGCCCATCCCTTCAGCTTCCAGAATGAAATGCTCGCCGCTCTCTCCAAGGGTGGCTGCAACGCCGGAGCCTGTCACGGCTCGCCTTCGGGCAAGGCCGGCTTCCGGCTCTCACTGCGGGCCTTCGACCCGCCCCTGGATATCCTGACACTGCGACACGAGTACTTCGGGCGACGAACCAATGCCATGGATCCCGCCGACAGTCTCGTCGTGAAAAAAGCGATCATGGAAGTCGCTCATGGCGGCGGAAAACGCGTGCGGAAGGGCGATCCGGTCTACCAGACATTCGTCGGCTGGATCGGCGAAGGCCTGAGGCTTGACGCCGAGGGAACACCGACGCTGGTCAAAACGGAACTGCTGCCCAAGAAGCGGATCCTGCGACCGGCCAGCAACCTTCAGCAACTCGTCCTGCTGGGCCACTTCAGTGACGGCACCGTCCGGGACCTCACGCCACTGGCCGTGTTCACTTCCTCCAACGAATCGGTCGGCACCGTCAGTGCTGATGGCCTGGTGGAAAAAACCGGCCGTGGCGAAACCGCCGTCTTGGCCCGTTACCTGGACAAGATGACCACCAGCCATGTCACTTTCCTGGAAAACGTTGACGGCTTTGCCTGGAACAATCCCAAGCCGAACAACTTCGTCGACGAGAGAGTTTTTGAGAAACTCCAACAACTCCAGATCCTGCCCAGCGAACTGTGCACCGACGAGGAATTCCTGCGACGAGCCTTCATCGACACCACGGGACGGTTGCCCCGCGTCGAAGAGGTCCAGGCGTTTCTCGGTGACAAGAGTCCGCAAAAGCGAGCCAAGCTCGTCGAACGACTGCTCGACAAGGATGACTTCGCAGAATTGTGGGCCCTCCGCTGGGCGGACATCCTGAGATCCAACAGCAAGAAAATCAAAGTCCAGGGTGTCCACAAGTTCTACCGCTGGATCTACGACAGCATCCGCAACGACAAGCCGCTGGACCAGTTCACCCGTGAATTGATCACCGCAAGCGGCAGCGTCTACGAGAACCCGGCCGCCAACTACTGGCGGGCAAGCCGCGACCCCAACGACGCTGTCGAAACCACCGCGCAACTTTTCCTGGGCATTCGCATCCAGTGTGCCAAGTGCCACAACCACCCGTTTGAGCGATGGACCCAGGACAACTACTACGGGATTGCCGCAGCCTTCACCCGAATCGGGCGGACCAAGGGCGCCCGGCCCGATGACGAAGTGATCTTTCCTGCCAGTTCCGGTGAAATCAAACAGCCACGAACCGGCAAGACGATGAAGGTGCACCTGCTGCTTACCGGTGACGTGGATGTCCCGGACAACCAGGACCGACGCGCCGTTTTCGCGAAGTGGCTGACCAGTGCCAGCAACCCGTTCTTTGCCAAGGCGTCGGTCAACCGGATCTGGGGGCACCTGATGGGACGTGGAATCGTCGAACCTGTCGACGACTTCCGGGACTCAAACCCGCCCTCCAACGACAAGTTGCTCGACGAACTGGCCACCCAGTTCGCCAAGAACAACTTCAGTCGCAAATGGGCCATCCGGACCATCATGAACAGCCGGATCTACCAGCTGAGTTCTCGTAAGAACGAGTTCAACTCCGACGACGAAATCTACAACTCGCACGCCACGACCCGGCTGCTCAGCGCCGAGCAACTGCTCGACGCCATCTGCCAGGTCACTGACGTGCCGGAGACGTTCAAGGGAGTCCCGGCCGGAACCCGTGCCGTGGCCCTGCCCGAGCCACCCAGTGATCACTACTTCCTGAAGATCTTTGGGCAACCGCAGAGAGAAATGGCCTGTGCCTGTGAACGTTCCAACGAGTCCAACCTCTCGCAGGCCCTGCAGATGATCAACGGTCCAGTTGTCCACAACAAGCTGAGAGCCGACAACGGGCGGATCGCCAAGATGATCGCTGAAAAGAAGAGCGACGAGGTGATCATTGCATCGCTGTACATGGCGGCCCTGGCTCGTAAGCCTGCAACCGCGGAAATGACTGCGGCCAAGAAACACATCGCCAACAGCAAGGACCGGCGACTGGCCCTGGAAGACGTCGGCTGGGCCGTGCTGAACTCCAAGGAATTCCTGTTCCAGCACTAGGCCAGAAACCAAGACCCGGTGCGGGCCAACGCACCCGGTTCAACGAAAAAAGGGCCAGGCTCGGTCACACCGAACCTGGCCCTTTTTCTTGCCCCGCTCTCACACCGCCCGCGAACTCCATCGGAAGAATCGCCCCGAGGCGGTCACAACGATTCGCCGGAATCGCTTTCAGGTCGTGTACTCGGAGTTCAACCGAACGTACTCGGTGGTGAGGTCACAGGTCCAGAATCTCGTCGATTCCTCCCCGAACGGGAAAATCAGTTCAATCTCGACCTGGGGAGCATCACGCATCGATGTCGAGAGCAACGCCTCGTCGTACTCGACAGGAACCCCCTTCTCGAAGATCCTTGTGCCATTGATGGACAACGTGATGTCGTTCTCGACCAGTTCGACGCCGGTACGACCGCAGCAACTCACGATACGCCCCCAGTTGGGGTCGTTGCCGGTGATCGCCGTTTTGACCAGGGCATCATCGGCAATCGTCCTGGCTATCAATTCAGCTTCAGCACGAGTACGCAATCCACCGACATCGATCTGTACCAGGTGATCTGCTCCCTCGGCGTCAGCAACGATCGCCCGGGCCAGGTCCTGGCAGACACGAGTCACCGCGGTGGCCACGGCTTGCAGGTCCGCCTGCTCCAGATTGCCTGCCCGGCCCCGGCTGTCTCCACCGGCCAGCAACAGCACCGAATCACTGGTGCTGGTGTGCCCCTCAACACTGATGCTGTTGAAACTGGCATCCACGGCCTGTCTCAGCACGCTGTCGGCCTGGCTGGCCGTCAACGGGGCATCGGTCATCACCACGGCAAGCATCGTCGCCATGTTCGGTCCGATCATCGCCGCCCCCTTGGCGGCACCGCTGACACGGCACGAACCGTCGGACAATTGCACGGCGTGTACCGACTGCTTGGCCACCGTATCGGTGGTCATCATCGCCCGTGCCGCCGTGTGAAATGCTTCGGGGGAATCGTCCAGTTCCTCGACCACACGTGGAATCCCCGAGACGATCGTTTCGATCGGCAGGTAATGCCCGATCACTCCCGTGGAACAAACCAGCACGGCTTCCGGATCACACCCCAATTGCTCGGCAACCACGGCGGTCATCAGCTTCGCATCTGCAATACCACGGGAACCGGTGCAGGCATTGGCGTTGCCGGAATTGACAATGACCGCGCGAACGGCCTCACCGGGCACTCGTTCACGCGACACTTTCACCGGGGCCCCGCAGACCCTGTTCCGGGTAAAGACTCCCGCAGCCGTCACCGGACCATCGGCGGCAAAGACTGCGAGGTCGAGCGTGTCGGGATCGTTCTTGATGCCACACGCCACTCCCGCAGCACGAAATCCGGCTGGCAAAAGGGCGGGATTCGAATCGTCATGCAAACTGTCACTCATCCGGTTTTCACTCCGTGGCCGGAAGCAACCCGGTAGTTTCGGCCAGTCCGTACATCAGGTTGAAGTTCTGCACGGCCACTCCGGCAGCTCCCTTGATCAGGTTGTCCAATGCAGAGAACACCAACAGGTGTCCGCCGCTTTCCCGGACGGTGATGTCACAGTAGTTGGTGCCGGCGACGTCACGGGTTCTCGGCAGATGATCAACAATCCGTACGAATGGACAGCCGTCGTAGAACGACCGCATTGCCTGCAGAGCGGCATCCGAAGAACACTCCGCGATCGGTCGGCAATAGATCGTGCAAAGTATTCCTCGATCCATAGGCACAAGGTGCGGCGTGAACACCACCTGCACATCCTGTCCGCTCGAGCGACTCAACACGCCGGCGATCTCCGGAGTGTGTCGATGGTTTCCAACACCATAGGGCGACAGGCTCTCGTTGCACTCGGGATACAGCGTGGTCAACTTTGGTGACCGCCCTGCCCCGGACACGCCACTCTTGGCATCGATAATAATTCCCGTCGGCTCGATCAGGCTGTCGCTCAACAGGGGCGCCAGGCCCAGGATCGACGTGCTGGTGTAACACCCCGGATTGGCGACCAGGGCTGTCGTCTCGTCCACACGATGACCGGGCAACTCGGGCAAACCGTACGGCGTCTGGGCCAACCGCTGGGAATCGGTGTGTTCCAACCCGTACCACTGCTGATAGGTCTCCGCGTCATCGAGCCGATAATCGGCACTGAGATCAATGACCCGCAGTCCGGCCCCGAGCAATTCGGGAATCGTCGCCATACTGGCCCCATGCGGCAGGCACCCAAACACCACGTCGGCTCTTTCGGAAATCTCTGCCACGTCCAACGACTCACAACGGACGTCAAGCCGACCGTGCAAACTCGGGTGCACGTCGCTGACATGTGGGGCCCCGTCCTGCCGCGTGGTCAACACCGTGACTTCGACCTGCGGGTGGACCAGCAGGATCTTGATCAACTCAAGTGCGGTGTACCCGGTCGAGCCCAGGATGGCTGCACGGATCATGATCAATTTCCTCAATTCCAGTAAGCCACTCATTCTATGCCGCCTCGAGAGCGGACAAAAGGGCCACCTGCCGACTCGCTAAGATGCTTCCAGCACACGGTTTGCATTGACCGTCAAAATGATCACAATGGTCGCGTCCCAACCCGGTTCAGGCGTTTGGGAATGAGTGGCCCCACATCGATCGAGGACGGAACATGGCCAACGTGGCAGAATTGGCCGCCGCCGCATTGACGGCTGGCGGAGGAATACTGAGGCTCGCCCCGACGTGGGTTCCCCGCTCGTTCCTGCAACCCGGCCGACGCCTCAAGCTCCACCCGGCTGACTACTACGCCCTGGGCGCTCACCGGGGTGGCATCGATGAACGCTGGTTCGCCTCGACCACCCCGGCGGCCAACGAAGGGGCTCCACCGGATGAGGGACTCAGCTACTGTGTGCACGATGGCCAACGATTCACCATGCAGGACGCCGTCGCCGAACTGGGTGCCGAAATGGTCGGTGACGCGATCTGGAACGAATTCGGTCGCTGGCCGGTGTACTCGAAATTCTTCGACAACATGGGCCCCATCCCTCACCACATGCACCAGAATGCCGAGCAAGCCAAGCTGGTCGGACAGGAAGGCAAGCCCGAAAGCTACTACTTTCCACCGCAACTCAACGCCATCGGCAACAATTTCCCCTACACCTTCATGGGCCTGGAGCCAGGCACTTCGAAGCAGGATGTGATTGATTGCCTGGCCCGCTGGGACGAGGGTGACAACGGGATTCTCGATCTCTCGAAAGCCTACCGTCTCAAGCCCGGCACCGGCTGGCTGATCCCCCCGTGCGTGTTGCACGCACCGGGAAGCCTGGTGACATACGAGCCCCAGTGGGGCAGCGACGTCTTCGGGATGTACCAGTCGCTCGTCGAGGGCCGTGAGGTGCCGCGTTCACTGTTGACCAAGGACTTCCCTGAAGAATTCCACGACGACATCGAGTACCTCGTCGACGCTCTCGACTGGGACCAGAACGTCGACCCCCATTTCAAGGACAACCATTACCTGGAACCGATCCCCGTGGCCGACACCGCCAGCGAAGGCTATGTCGACCGCTGGATCGTCTACGGCACCGTCGACGGACGCCAGTTGTTCTCGGCCAAGGAATTGACGGTCGATCCCGGAGCCAGTTGTACGATCACCGACACCGGGGCATACGGCTGGATCACTGTCCAGGGGGAAGGCACCATCGGGTCACTGAAACTGCAAACCCCGGCAATGATCCGCTTCGGCGAAATGACCGATGACGAAGTGTTTGTATCGGCCCCGGCCGCGTCTCAGGGCGTTGCAATCACCAACACCGGCACCGAACCGCTGGTCTCCCTCAGGTACTTCGGACCTGACGCCAATCCCGCTGCCCCCGCCGTTGGCGATCACAAAACCACCTGACACATCCGGCGAACTCGCCCCACAACCAGCCACTCCACGACAGGAACCCCGCGATGTCGGACACGACCAACGGCCAACACGCCTTCCCGAAACTCCACAACGCCATGTGGCCTGGTCTCGTCGGCAAGGGTGACGATGACGGACAGGAACCGCCAATCAGTCTCGAGAAGATGCTCGAATGGACTGCCGGGGCTGAGGTCGATGGCCAGAAATTCGAAGGTGTCGACTATTTCTTGTTCCACCCACACACCGATCCCGACGCGGACGATGATGAACTGAAACGCATCGCCGACCTGATCGCCAGCCACGACCTGGTTGTCGGCTCGTTGGTCGCTCCCGTCTGGCCCGGCACCGTCGGCGACTCGGCGATGGGCGATGACGAATCCCGGGACAAATTTCTCGATGCGATCCACAAAGCCTGTCGTATCGCCGGGGTGTTCAACGACATCGGCATCCGCCAGTACGGAGTGATCCGGATCGATTCTGCCGAGTTTGGCGTCGAAAAATGGGCCGAAGACAAACCCGCCAACACGGCGCGCATTGCCGAAACGTTCCGCATGGCAGCCGACATCGCGGCTGACCACGGCGAACGATTGGCGGCCGAAGGTGAAATCTGCTGGGCCGGGATGCACTCGTGGAAGGACATGCTCGACCTGCTCGAGGCTGTCGACCGCCCCGACACCCTCGGGTTCCAGGCCGACCAGGCCCACACCTACCTTTATCTCATGGGCTACAACGCCCCGGAACACGCCCTGGTCGGCGAGGAATACACTGACGACGAATTTTATTCGGCGTATGAATCGATGACTGACAAGTTGAGACCATGGACCATCGATTTCCACGTCGCCCAAAATGACGGCACGGTCCACGGTGCCGGTTCCCACGACAAGACCGGCAGGCACTGCCAGGCCGACGATCCCAATGGAAAACTCGACATCACCCGTACAGCCGAATTCTGGCTGCGAGACGCTCCGTCTCGAGACATCCAGCACATCTGTTGGGACGGCTGCATGTTCCCCAACTCGGTCCTCGAGACACCGGGAACCTGGAATGCGATCCTGAAAGCCATGATCGATGTCCGAAACGCTCACGGCTGGAATGCCAACTGATCGCCCTCCCCTCCCCTCGTTTTCCTCGAGAAAAAGACCCACAAGATGAGTGACAAGACACCGCTGAATATCGGCATGATCGGCTACGGCTTCATGGGTCGGGCCCACTCCAACGCCTACTGCAAGGTCGGCAACTTTTTCGACACCAAGTACCAGCCGGTGCTCAAGGCCGCCTGCGCTCGCAACCAGGAGAGCGTACAGGCGTTTGCCGACAACTGGGGCTACGAGTCCATCGAGACCGACTGGAGGGCGTTGCTCGAGCGTGACGACATCGACGCGGTCGACATCTGCGTGCCCAACAACCTGCACAAGGAAATCGCCCTGGCCGCTGCCGACGCCGGCAAGATGATTCTCTGCGAGAAGCCCCTGGCGATGAACACCGCCGAGGGCGAGGAGATGTGCCAGGCCGTGGAAGCTGCCGGTGTCAACAACATGGTCTGGTACAACTACCGTCGCGTACCAGCGGTCTTTTTGGCCAAGCAACTGATCGACGAAGGACGGCTGGGCAAGATCTTTCACTACCGATCGGTCTTTCTCCAGGACTGGACCATCTCGTCCGACCTGCCCCAGGGGGGGGAGGCGCTGTGGCGTCTTGATGTCGATGCCGCCGGCAGTGGTGTCACCGGGGACCTGCTGGCCCACTGCATCGATACCGCCATCTGGCTCAACGGAGGCATCTCGACCGTCTCGGCCATGACCGAGACCTTTATCAAGGAACGGACCCATCAATTGACCGGTGAGGTGCAGAAGGTGGGAATCGACGACGCGTGTGCGTTCCTGGCCCGATTCGAGAATGGATCGCTGGCCACTTTCGAATCCACCCGGTATGCACGGGGCCACAAGGCCCTCTACACGTTCGAAATCAACGGCGAGCACGCATCGATCGCCTGGGACCTCCATGACCTCCATCGTCTCTCCTACTTCGATCACAGCGACGACTCGCTGGTTCGGGGTTGGCGATCAATCCACGTCACCGACGGTGACATGCCCTACATGGACAAGTGGTGGGTCCCCGGATTGCAAATCGGCTACGAACACACCTTCGTGCACCAGGTCGCCGATTTTCTCGAAAGCCTTGAGACCGGTGAACCGGCCTCACCAACATTTCGAGATGCACTGGAAACCCAGAAAATTTGTGACGCCGTGCTCAACAGTGCCCAGAGTGGGCAATGGACCAACGTCTGAAACCTGGCCCCAATCACACACAAGGACCACAAGCGATGGACCGCCAGCCGATCTCTGAAGCAGGCTACGCCAAGTTGCGAGAGGAAATCCGGGTGCTCGACGAAGAGCGAATTCCGGATGTCCGAGAAAAGGTTGCCGAGGCACGGGCCGAAGGCGATCTGAAAGAAAATGCCGAGTACCATGGCCAACGAGAAACTCTCGGCATGCTCGAGGCCAAGCTCAACCAACTGAAATCGAAACTGGCTGGCTGCGTGATCGTCGACAAGAGCACGCTGCCCAAGGACGTGATCACATTCGGCAGTCGCGTGACAGTCAAGAACCTCGACGACGGCGATGTCGAGCAGTACGAGTTCGTTGGTCCCGGCGACGAGGATTACGCCCAGGAAGTGATGAAGATCCTGACCAACAGTCCACTGGCCAGCGCCCTGATGGGAAAAAAAGCCGGCGACAAGGTCGAATACGAGGCCCCGATTGGCGTGTTGAAGTACGAGGTCCTCTCGTTCGAAGACGCCTGATTCCAACACCCGACAGAAACGTTTTGCCATTACCCACCACCTACCTGTACCTGCCACAGGCCCTCCGGAGAATCCGTCATGCCGTTCAACCACCTCTCACGTGCCGTCCTCAGTGCCCTGGTGGCCCTCACAGTGCCCACAATCGCGACTGCGGCGGACTTCTCGCAGTTTCGTGGCCCCGCCGGCGACGGACACGCTCAGGCCAATGGATTGCCTATCACGTGGAATGCGACCGACCACGTGACCTGGCAAGTTCCCATCGCCGGCAAGGGCTGGTCCAGCCCGATCGTGGTCGGCAACCGCCTGTACCTGACCACCGCCGTGGCCAAAGAGGGAGGGGGACAGGACGACCAGTCGCTCCGGGCGATCTGCCTCGATATCAAGACTGGCAAGATGGTCTGGAACCAGGAGGTGTTTGATGGAAATCACGTCTCCACCAGCGGATTGCTGCACTCAAAGAACAGCCATGCCAGCCCCACACCCATCAGCGATGGAAAGAAACTCTACGTGCACTTCGGGACCGAGGGCACTGCAGCACTGGATCTGGCAACCGGACGCATCGTGTGGAAGATGCAGGACCTGGCCTACGTGCCCCGACACGGAGGCGGTGGTTCCCCCGCTCTTGTCGATGGCCTGTTGGTTGTCACCTGCGACGGCCAGGATGTCGACTACGTTGCGGCCATCGACACCCGAAACGGCAAGATCGCATGGAAGACCGACCGCACACTCAACTTGTCCCGCAAGTTCTCCTTCTCGACTCCGCTTGTCATTTCAGTCGACGGAAAGAAACAAATCGTCTGCCCCGGCACCGGACTGGTTGCGGCCTACGCCCCCAAGACGGGCAAGGAAATCTGGCGAGTGCTCTACGGAGACGGCTACTCGGTGATTCCTCGCCCCGTCTTTGGACACGGCTTGGTCTACGTCTGCAGCGGGTGGGGTGTCCCGACACTGTTCGCCATCCGTCCGACCGGCAGCGGTGATGTCACCGACACCCATGTCGCCTGGAAACAAACGTCCAAGGCCAATGTGCCTCACACGCCATCCCTGCTGCTGATCAAGGATGACTTGTTCCTGATCAGCGACACCGGCATCGCAAGCTCACTCGACGCCAAGACCGGCAAGCTGCACTACCGCAAGCGAATCGGAGGCAAGTACTCGGCGTCACCGACTTTCGCTGACGGGAAGATTTACATCCAGAGCGAGGCAGGCCAGGGATACGTACTGAAGCCCGGCCAGGAATATGTTGAACTCGGACGAAACCGTCTCGAAGGTCGCACCTTCGCCAGCTACGCGGTCGCCGACAACGCCCTGTTCATTCGCAGCGAGACTCGCCTGTTCCGAATCGAGAAGTGATCAGGATTCACAGGAACTGCAACGGCCTCAACGAGAAAGCCAGCCACCGGAACACGGGTGTTCGGGTGGCCGGCTGTTTCGTTGTGAAACAGGTCGAGGCCTTCTCAGGCATCCACGTCGAACAGCACCCGTCCGGGCCCATGATCGACGCAATCCTCCTCGTGCCACAGCGGCAAACCCGCCGCGTACCGAGCCGCCAGGACCTGGACCTTGTCCTCTGATCCCGGCTTCGCTCCGGTCTTCTCGAAGGGGTTGAACCCCATCTCGTCAAGTGGTTCGATCTGAAAAGGTCGATCCACGGATTCAAACAGATAAGTCAACGGCAGACCTGCTTCGGTCTCCAGTCCCTGGGGCACCTCGAAAGGTGTCGGCATCCGGCACACTCCACTCTCTGTTGCACATCATTGTGGTCCATCGCCTCCTTGCGCCCTCTTCCTTCCTGGTTCAGCCCGTTTCCGAGCTGTTGACCAACTCGCTGTCCGGCCAACTGCCGTTCCCTGCGAGTTCGATCCGGCCTCCAGCCTGCGATCACAACCGAGCAAGCTTCCACAGGAAACTCACACATCACGCTGGCCGAGGGCCAATCAGCACGGATTTCCGACCCATCGCCGAGCCAGTGGCCCGCTCGTTCGAATCCTCTCGAACTGTCTGACCCGATCAAGATTCCACTGGTACCGAACCGCAACACGCGAGACAGAGAGGTCGAAAAGTCGCGTGAGAAGAGGGGAAAGGCGGTGGTGAGAGGAATCAAAGAAGTCGTGTCGAGGCAGTTTGTCCATGCCAATAAGGCCGATTGTCTCGCCTCATGTTGTGAAAGTCAAACACTTTTCGACGCTTTCATGCCACACAGTCGACGAATCGTTCGAGACTGTCCAACCCGATCAATCGACTACGGTCGGCTGACCCGATAGCGTTTCAGCTTCCGATCCAGCGTCGAGCGTTCGATGCCCAGGATTCGTGCCGCCTGCGACTTGTTCCAGTCGGTCGACTCGAGAACCGCCAGGATGTGTTGCTGCTCGAGCGTCTCCAGTGACACATTGCCAGTGGTGATCGTCGAGGGAGAACTCGCAACACCACCACCGGCCACAACATGGTCGGACAGTTCCAGGTCTGTCTCGCTGACCTCGTTCCCGGTACACAGGATCACCGTCCGTTCGACCAGGTTCCGCAACTCCCGAATATTTCCGGGCCAGTTGTATGCATTCAATGCCGCCAATGCCGCAGGAGTAAAGCCCTCGATCTCGCGTCCGGACTTTTTCGAGAACTGCTCGAGAAAGAACTGCGCCAACTGGGCTATGTCGGCAACATGTTCTCGCAGGGGAGCCACCTGGATCTCGACGACGAACAGGCGGTAGTAAAGGTCCTTGCGAAAGGTCCCCTCGGCAATGGCCTCCTCAAGATTCCGGTTCGTGGCGGCAACCACCCGCACATCGGCATCCACGGTCGTTCGTCCACCGACACGTTCGAACGGATGGCCTTCGAGCGCCCTGAGGAACTTGGCCTGGATTGCGGCTGGCATCTCGCCAACCTCATCCAGGAACAGCGTGCCACCATCGGCCTGCTCGAACTTGCCCGGCTTACGATCAGTCGCCCCGGTGAATGCCCCTTTCTCGTGCCCGAACAATTCACTTTCGAGCAACGACTCGGACAAAGCGGCACAGTTCATACAGACGAACGGTCCCAATCGACGCCGACTGCGGAAGTGAATCGCCCGGGCCACCAATTCTTTGCCCACACCGCTCTCACCGCGAACCAGCACGGTCGCGTCGGTCGATGCGATCCGCTCGATGATCCCCCGCAGTTGGTTCATCGTCTCGCTGTCACCAATCAACTCGCTGTCTATCGCCAACTGGCTCCGCAACGACTCGTTCTCACCCTGTGCCTGCGCAAGCCCGTTGGCCAGGGATTCCCGGTCCTGCAACCCGTCCAACGCAACGGCCAACTGATCAGCAACCGCCAGGGTGAACTCGAGATCTGTTGCTTCCAGCAGGTTCTCGCGATCGGTCGAATACAGGTGAAGCACTCCAAAAGTCACATCTCCCGAAATCAACGGGGCGCAGATCACGCTTTCCGCATGAATTTGTCCCAGGCTGTCACGATCCACCAGCTTGCTGTCATCGGCCACATCCCTGGCCAGCACCGCCTCGGCCTCGGCCAGGACCGTGCCCGAAAGGTAATCGGACACCTTCTGGTAGGGGAGATCCTTCAACGAGCGATACGCGGCCACCCGAAGTTCGTTGGGCCGTGGTCGACTACGGAGCCCTTTCGGCAACAGCAACACCGCCCCGATATCGGCTCGCGTTCCCGCAAACAGCCCGTCGAGCACCACGCCAGCCAGTTGTTCGGCGTCACGAGCCGTACCCATCTCCAGCGCGAGGGCGTACAGAAAAGTCAGATCGCGCCGCGTCCGATCTGGCTCAGTTCCCCCCGGTTCCTCGCGTCCACGAAAACGGTTCTCTCGTCGACGATCCACGATCTCCGGCTCGGATTCCGGCGACGGATCGTCAAAAACCATCATCTCCGCCGTGTCAGCAACACTGACGTGAGCAGAGGATTCCGACTCGGGAAATGCGTGCAAGAGGTCGGAAGTGAAACCAAGACCGCATTCACCAATCTGGATGATTTGGCCCTCTTCGAGAGGCCAATCGGCATCGACACTGACGCCGTTGACCAGCGTACCGTTGCGGCTCCCCAGGTCCCGCAGCAACCATCGTTCACCACTCTGAAACACCTCGCAGTGATTCCGGCTACACACCTCGTCACGAACCACCACGCGATTGGTCGACGAGCGTCCCACCGTGGTGACCTGGCCCGGCATCAGGCGGAACACGTCCCGCCACTGGTTGCCGTCTCGCACGACGAGATAAGAGGCCGCTTGGTCGGGCTGTTGCGTCATGGGCGTCACGATTCCTCTTCCTGCCCGGGACAGGAACCCGGGTGGCCCGTTGAGGATACTGGACCGCCAGAAGGGGCCGCAAGGGACGGTCTTGCAACCCCGCTGGGCATCGACCATCCTAGGCCCGACGGGCGTTTCGTAAAACTCTCATTTTGTTCTCGGAGCCGCACGACTGATGAACGGTCACCTTTCAACTGCTTCCCCCACCCGCTTGCACCGCATGGCCATCCACGCCCTGGTCGCCTGGATCGCCGTCCTCATCACCAATGCCGGTGATGCGGCCGACTGGACCCGCTACCGAGGCCCCAACGGGACCGGCGTCAGTGCCCTCAAGGGTATCCCCACGAACTGGAGCCCCGGTGACTACATTTTCAACATCAAGTTGCCCGGTGAGGGCCATGGAGCAGTCGTTGTCCGAGGAAACCGGTTGTTCGTCACTGCCGCCATCGACCGGGGTGCCACCAGGTATCTCATGTGCCTTGATGCCGAAACGGGCGAGACCCGCTGGTCACGACAGATCGGGATGAACCGCAGTCGCAAGCATCTCAAGAGCAGCTGGGCCTCCAGCACGCCATGTGTCGACAATCACAGGGTCTACGCCGCATTCGCCGACAAGGAACGCTACTCGGTCTCGGCCTACGATTTCGACGGTGAACTCGTGTGGCGGCGGGTCCTGGGCCCCTACGAAAGCCAGCACGGACTGGGGGCTTCGCCGATCATCTTCGAGGATCTGCTCATCGTCCCCAACGACCAGGATGGCCCCAGTTCGGTGATTGCACTCAACCGTCATACCGGTCGCACGGTGTGGAGCCAATTGAGAAAGTTCAAGTCGGGCCGCACCTCCTACGCCACGCCACTGGTCATCCGTGAAAAGAACAAGACTCCGCAATTGATCTGTGTCAGCGGAGAATCGGGCATCAGCAGTCTCGATCCTCGTACCGGACATCAGAACTGGGCCACGGGCCCCTTTCCACTGCGAACCGTCGCCTCACCGGTCTATGGAAACGGGCTGGTCGTCGCCAGTTGCGGACAGGGAGGGCGATACGGTGTGTTACAACGTGCCGTGGACACCTCCGGAAACGTGGTCTGGACACGTGAACGGATCCTGCCCTATGTCACCACTCCGATCATCTACCAGGACCACCTGTACGAATGGAACGATGAAGGCATCTTTGGATGCGTCGAGTTGGCCAGCGGAAAAGATGTCTGGACCAAGCGGATTGGTGGCAACTACAGCGGGTCACCAATTTGCATCGACGGCAAGATCTACGGCGTCAGCGAAAAAGGCGATGTCGTGATTGTTGCCGCCAGCCCCCAATTCAAGCTGATCGGAAAAATCCCCCTGGGCGACCCCTGCCACTCCACTCCAGCGGTCGCCGGTGGCCGTCTCTACTTCCGCACCTTTCACCGGTTGATGTGCCTCCAGGCCCGGCCCGGCGACGAATAATCCACTGACGAGATCTTTCGGGACAAGGAACGTGACGATGCAGCCTGGTGGCGACGCCCAACTGGTCGAACCCGATGGTTTCCTGCTGGAATGCCCACATTGCAGACAGGAATTGCGAGTGGCGAAAAAATACGCAGGCGCCAACGTCGAGTGCAAACTCTGTCGCGGTCATTTCCATCTCGATCCGGACCACCCCTCAACTCGCCTGCGGGGTTTCTTTGCCGAGTGCCCACACTGCCTCGAGGAACTCCGAGCCCACTCGAGATTCCGCCTGGCGAGAGTCGCCTGCAAGCTCTGTGGAGGCCGAATCCAGTTCGTGGCGGCCCCATCACGGCGTTCGCCGACGATGTCTCCGAACTGACCCGACCCGCCGGGTCAAAATTGCGAGAGAAACCGGTAGTCGTTCTCAAAGAAACGACGGATGTCAGTCACCTGATACCGCATCATGCTGAACCGCTCGATGCCGAGTCCGAAGGCGAAACCGGTCACCTCGTCGGGATCATACCCCACCTGCCGCAACACGTTGGGATCGACCATTCCCGCCCCCCCCAATTCCAGCCACCGGTCTCGCCAGAGAACATCGACCTCGACGGAGGGTTCGGTGAACGGAAAGAAACTTGGTCGGAACCGGACCGAGACATCATCGCCGAGAAAAGCGGTGGCGAAGTGCTTCAGGACTGTTTTGAGATCGGCCATCGTGATGTCGGTGTCGACCGCCAGTCCCTCCATCTGGTGGAACATGCAGTGGTGTGTGGCATCGATCGTGTCTGGCCGGTAACACCGTCCCAGAGAGACAATTCGCACCGGCGGAGCCGTCTGTTCCATCACGCGGATCTGTACCGTCGACGTCTGGCTCCGCATCAACACCGCCTGGTCACCGCTCCCGACCGAGGCAGTCGCCAGGTAAAAGTTGTCCAGTGGATCACGGGCGGGGTGAACTGGCGGAATGTTCAGGGCGACGAAATTGTGGTGATCGTCTTCCAATTCCGGTCCTGTCGCGACGCTGAACCCCATCCGGCCAACGATGTCCTTGAAATCATCCATCGTCCGGGTGATCGGATGCCGGCGCCCGATCACCGGTCGTGGTCCGGGCAGGGTGACATCGACAGCGGCGGCAGCAACCTGCGGACGGGCCAGTGCGGCCTGCCGCGCCTCGAACGCCGTTTGCACCTCAACACGCACCTCGTTGAAAGCCTTGCCCAGCATCGGCCGTTCATCCGCTTCAGCCTTGCCCAGCAGGGCCTGGAGGTCCCGGAGTCGGCCCCGTTTTTTGCCCAGGAACTCAACACGGACCGTCTCGAGTGCATCCTCGGACGAGGCCGCAGCGATCGCGACGAGCGCTTCGTCCTTGTAACTCGCAAAAGCAGCCTGGGCGTCGGCGGTCATCGTTGAGTCAGACGGGGTCAGGCCGCAGAGGCCGCGGCGGCCACGATCTCGTCAAAGACCTGAGGATCGGAAATCGCGATTTCACTCAGTGTCTTACGATCGAGTTCGATGCCAGCGGATTGCAGCTGGTGGATAAACTCCGAATAACGAACCCCTCGCTGCCGACAGGCGGCGTTGAGCCGTGTGATCCACAAGCGACGGAACACTCGCTTCTTGGTACGGCGGTCACGGTAGGCATACGCCCGCGATCGCACCACCGTTTCCTTGACGGTTCGCAGCAATTTGCCGCGACCGCCCCGGTTTCCCCGTGCTTCGCGGAACAAACGCTTCTTGGCTTTGCGCCGAGCTGATCCCTTGCGAACTCGTGGCATCGTCGTCCTCGCAATCGGCCCCATGGGGCCGTGGTTGTTCGTATGGCTAAGTGCTGGATGGCCGGTTTCCGGACAATCAGGAACCCGGGGCTAATTTCTCGCGGACTTCCTTCGCGTCCGAACTGGTCAGGATACCATCCTTGCGCAATTGCCGCTTCTGCTTGCTCGACTTGTGACTCAACAGGTGGCCACGGAATGCGCTGCGGTGCTTGACCTTGCCCTTGGACGAGACCTTGAACCGCTTCTTCATTCCCTTGTGTGTCTTCTGCTTCGGCATCGCGTGCATTCCTGGCAAAACTAACCCTTGGGAGCCAATACCGTTGACATCGTCCGTCCCCCCTCCATCCCCGGCGGTTTTTCCACCTTGGCGATGTCCTCGAGGATGTCGATGATCCCTTGCAGCATCTCGTGTCCACGATCACGGTGAGCATTCTCACGGCCTCGGAAAATCACGTTGATCTTCACCTTGTCTCGATTTTCCAGAAATCGACGAGCCCGCTTGATCTTGAACTCAATGTCATGCTCACCCGTCTTGGGTCGCAATCGAATTTCCTTGACCTGGACGGTGTGCTGCTTGCCTCCCTTGGTCTTTCGCTTCTTCAGTTCGTACTTAAACTTACCGTAATCCATGATCCGACAGACCGGCGGACGGTCGTTCGGACTCACTTCCACGAGATCCAAGCCGGCTTCCACTGCCAATTGCAGGCCTTCCTCGGTGGGAAGGACACCGACCATATTTCCATCCGGATCAACCACGCGGACCGGGGTGATCCGGATCTGGTCATTGATCCGGTGCATCTGCTCCGCAGGTGTCGGCGGTAATCCTCTTCGGCGCAACGTCTCCCCCTGGTCCCGTACGCCCAGACAACTGGGCCAATGCCCTATTTTTATAGACGCCTTGCCCGGACGTCAAGAAGCAGCCCCTATTCGGCTCGCTCGCGCGGTTCCAAAACAACCGCGCGTACACGATCAAAAGTGCCTGGATGCCCATCAAAACGACAAGATCCGTCGACAGATACGTGCCAATTTGCGTGGCCTGTTTCCGACTCAGCTGGCCTCCCGGTCATGATCACGTCGCCCAGTTCCAGCCCCGCGACACTGGCGGCGGTCAATCCGTGCACCGGCATCCGCACCGACAGAGTGGTCAGCCCCTGACCGGTTTCGTCCGTCGCGATCTCGCCTGCCTCACCCTCCAACGGAGTGGACTCGGTCAACCGGGCGACAAATCCGGTAGACAATTCCACGTGCACCAACCCATGACACTCACCCAGTTGCCACTTGAAACCAGCCAGCACAGAGTCGGAACGTCGACCGACTGAAGCCAGTGCCGTTTCCGCCCGCACGCTCAACTCCAACCGGGCCTCCTGCCATTGCTGGCCACCGTCGTCATTCCGGTCGCTCACGAGCACCGCCGCGATCAATTCCACGGCACGGGTCAACAGCGATCGTTCCAGCCCGGTCAGTTGACGATCCGACTCGCCGGTCTCACCAGCCCCCAGCAAGCCTTCGACAAGACCAACGGCGAGCGAGGCCTCGATCGCAATTCGACCGGTTTCACGAGGACGAGGTCCCTGGATGACCCAGGTCCCGACCGTCTCGCACGAATCCGGCAACCGCGCCCCTGGAGCCAGCCCGAGATAGTCGATCGAGACGCCGGCCTGTTGGTCGGAACCGTCATCCACCATCCGCTCGCTCATCACCGCGGACAATTCCACCGCGGCAGATTCCAGCCTCAACTCCAGTTCCCTCAGAGTTTTAACCGACCAACCCGATGGTGGCATTTCAGATTGTTCCGGCCGGGGCACATGGGGCGCGTCATGCCCGTCGGGCAACAGCGCCTCGACCTCGGTTCGGCTCAGCACAACTCCCATCCCTGGGTCCTCCTCGCCCCGGCGGCCAATTCACACCAATCCAGGCCCGTTCGGTTCATCCGGACTTCAATTGGCCCGTCCCGTGGACCACGTACTTGTAACTGGTCAACTCTCGCAAGCCACACGGGCCTCTCGCATGAAACCGATCAGTGCTGATACCGATTTCGGCCCCCAGGCCGAATTCTCCTCCATCGTGGAACCGCGTGCTGGCATTGACCATCACGGCCGCGGAATCAACAGCTCGCGTGAACTGCTGCGATGTTTCCACATCCGAGGTGACGATCGATTCGGTGTGTCCGGAGCTGTACTCGCGGATATGATCCACCGCCGCTCCCACGCCATCCACGACACGAACCGACAGGACCAGGTCCAGGTATTCGGTCCGATAGTCCTCCTCGCTGGCCACCTCGGCCTCGGGAACCAGCCCCCTGGTCTCCTCGCAGCCACGCAGAATCACGCCCCGTTCCAGCAACCTCCTGGACACCTCGGGCAGAAAACTCCCGGCCACCTCACGGTCGACCAGCAGCGTCTCCGCCGCATTGCAGACTCCCGGTCGTTGGCACTTGCTGTCCACCACGATCCGGCTGGCCATCTCGAGGTCGGCGGCCTGATCGACATAGACGTGACAGATCCCGTCGAAGTGCTTGATGACCGGCATCGCCGCTTCGGCGGCCACTCGCTCGATCAGAGACTTGCCTCCACGTGGAATCGTCACATCGATCAGGTCGGCCATCCCAAGAAATTCACCCACCGCAGCACGATCGGTTGTGGTCACCAGTTGAGCCGATTCGCGGGGCAATCCGCACTCCCGGGCTGCCCGGGACAGAATTTCATGCAATGCCTGGTTGCTGTGTATCGCTTCCTTGCCACCTCGCAAGATCACCGCATTGCCGCTCTTGACGCACAAGGCGGCCGCGTCAACGGTCACATTGGGACGCGACTCGTAAATGAAGAACACCACTCCCAGTGGAACCCGTACCCGAGTGACCACAAGGCCGTTGGGGCGTTGGGTCGACTCGAAAACTTCCCCCACCGGATCGGGCAGCGCCACGACGTCTTTCAAGGCCGTGACCATCCCGTCAATCCGGTCGTCATTCAGTCTCAGGCGGTCCACCGCCGCGTCAGTGAGTCCATATCCGGGAGCACGCTGGATGTCCTCCTGGTTGGCGGCCGCCAAAGCTTGACGCTCGGAATCCAGCAATTCAGCCGTACGCAACAGCCAGTCGTTCCTGGTCTTCCCCGTCGATTCCGCCAAACGCAACGCGGCTGCCCGCGCCCCCTGGGCCATCTCGCGCATGCGGTGCTGCAAGTTGTCGGTCACGAGAACAATGTCGCCTTGGATGAGGGCACGATTCCGGTGTCACATTTGTGGCAATCCGGCTCTGTTTCCGGCTGTGGGGCGTGGAGTATCCTGCACCCCGAAAGACCCGTCAAGACCCGCCCTGATCGTCAACCGGCCGTTGCGCCCCAGCCGGGACAACATCCCCGTGGGTCCCCGGATCGCTCCACCATGCCATAGATGGACTGGTCAGTTTTTCGGCCAACAAACGGGCTACCAGTTCGTGCCCGGCCGGACTCAACATGGCTCGATCTGGTTGAAACAACTGGACTCCTTCACTCGCTGTACGAAATCCCTCGGACAGGTCACAGACGGGAATATCGTGTTGCCGCAAAAAGTCGCCCAGGATCTGAAACGGCACGTCACTGTTGAACACCGAATCCCCGGGAACGCCCACCCTGGCCCGGGCATCGGGGTGCCGTGTCTCGTTGCGAGCCACTTGCCATGGAGCCGGACACACGGTCACGGCCAATCTCCCGCGGCACATTTTCTGCAATCGCGAGATTGGCTGAAGGGCCTGTTCAATGTGCATGGTCCAGTCGGGCGGAGTGTCCGCCAACCAGGCGTATTGTCCCTGTGGGCTTCCCGGGTCCGAGGCTGGTGGTTCGACGAGTGTCCGTGTCCAGAGACTGCCCAACTCGCGACTGCTCCAAGCAACCAGCCGAAACCGACTGCACAACTGCTGCCACGCATTCAGCCGTCCCAGTGCCAGGGAGGGATGCGGACAAGCCAACGGACGTCCATTGCGGTCGGAGATCAATCGTGGTCGTTGTCGGTAGTCGTCAGCAACATCGGACATGTCGAAATTCAACAGCCACAGGTCCGCGTCGAGTGCCAACAATTCATGACGAACCCGCAACAACGACAACAGAGGACACTCACCGGGAATACCCGCATTGATCACCTCGACCCGTCGAGCAGAACGCCGCTGCAATGATTCCTGCAGCCGGTGACAAAATGTCTGCTCGTAAGGAACCCGCTCGGCCAACACGCGTTCATCCCCCAGGCAAACCACGCGGAGCACGCCAACTGGCTTGGGGACAACAGGCTCCGCACCCCGCAACCCGAGGCTGTTGGTCTGGATTGAAACCGATCGGTCTCCCACCACCGACTCACGACGAACCAGTCGTTGCAGCGACTGACCTGATGTCCACGAGGCACGAACCAGGTCCGAACCCACCTCTGATTGGCCCCCGGGATCAACTGGAGATTCGACCAGTCGAACTCCGACCTCCAGCACACACAACAACACGATCAGCAGCAACACAGCCTGAAAGCCGGTCCGCAGCAAACGGCCGACGTGCCGAATTCCGCCCGCGATCGTCTTCAATAGTCGCACGTGGGGTCCATCCCGGTCCCCTGCCCGAGCCAATTCACACGCGAATCACACCCAGCAGGACGCGGGATGCTAGCCAGAGAAACCGACTGTGACAAGATGTCTTCGTCACCACAAAATCCAGGACCGAAACAGAGCAGCGACTAGATGTGGTCGCATTCGGTGAACCAGGCCGCGTCGGTCGAGTACGCATCGTTCCACGGAGCCTCCGCGGTCAGCGGACTGAGCATCGTCAACTCCTTGATTCGTGGAGTGACATCGAAACAGCCGGCTATCGCGTCGGATGACGGCAGCCAGCCCCCGATCCGAGCCACCCCCTGGGTTGCAGCCCACTGCAACACCGTCTCCCAAAACGCGCGTTCATCAGCGCCGGGCAACACTCCCCAGTCGAACACGCGCGACTCGGTTTCAGTCGACTTCAACTGGATGTAGCCCGACGGGTGATCAGCCCCCGCGTCGATCCACCAAAACCAGTTGTGGCCCACATAGCGGCCTCGCACCCAGTCCCAATACACAGAATCACGTTCGATCCAGATACTCCGGGACGACTGTGCGGCGACATACAACTCGGCCAGACCATCGGCCATTTCGGCCGGATCAAATTGCTCCAACCGGCCACTGCTCGCATGATCACCTGGCCTTGGCACGGCCCAGGCGTAGTGCGAATCACACAACCGGTACCCCATCCCACCGTAGTACTCCGGCTTGATGTCCGAGTAGAGCAACCCGAACTGGGCCCCTCCGGCCAACTGTTGCTGCAGTCCCCAATCCAGCAGGGTTGCGGCGTAGCCTCGCCGCCGGAATTCCGGAGGTGTGTGGACGGCACCGATCGCATAGCCGGGCCACGATTTTTCAGCAGCACGCAACACAATCGGGTAAGCCCCCAGCGACGTGGCCACCACGCCATCGACCGTACCGACATACCAGGTGGCCCGTGCGTGCTGGACCGACTGCATCCGCCACGCCACGTACTCGTCGATCGGCCGTTCATCCCCCCAGCATTCGTACACGTTGCCGAAGGCAGCAGCCCGTTCGGCATCGTTGGCGATGTGGCAATCAAGTCCCGGACCGTGGGGCGTGGTGGACATGTTGTCGATTGTGCTTCCGTTCATGGTCGGTATGTTTAGAGGCCGTCATATTGACCGCGTGGCCGGTTGGCTTCAAGCCGCTCCTGTGCCTTCTCGCGAGTCAGCCATCACCCGGGAGGCTCCAACGATGTCCACACCCCACTCGATCAACAACTCCGCCGCCGTCGACCTGGTGACAACGCTGATGGCAATTCCAGGCAAGAGTGGACAGGAGCGTGAGGTGGCCGAGGCGATCACCGGCCGACTCCGCGATGCCGGAGTCCCGTCGGATGCGATCCGGCACGACACAGCCAACAACCGCAGCCCGTTCGGCGGCGAAGTCGGCAACCTGATCGTCAAGCTGCCCGGCACTGTTCGAGCTCCCCGTCGCCTGATGATGGCTCACATCGACACGGTCCCACTTTGCGTCGGTTGCCGCCCAATTCGTCGCGGCCCACTCATCGAATCGCGTGATGCGGACACCGCACTGGGTGGCGATGATCGCGCTGGAGCCAGTGTCGTGCTCAACGCAGCGCTCGAGATCCTCTCACGTGACCTGCCCCACCCACCGCTGACCCTGTTTTTCCCGGTCCAGGAAGAAGTCGGGCTCTATGGAGCACGCTACGTCAGCCTGTCACGACTCGGCAAGCCGCTGATGGGCTTCAACTGGGATGGAGGCGCGCCGGGGCTGGCCGTTGTCGGAGCGACCGGCGATTACAGCATCGACGTGACAATCGAGGGAGTAGCCAGCCATGCCGGAGGCCATCCCGAGGACGGTGTCAGTGCGATTGCCGTGGCGAGCCTGGCGATCGCCGACCTGACAGAAAACGGCTGGCACGGGTTGATTGAAAAAGGGCGAAACCGCGGAACCAGCAATGTGGGCATCATCAACGGCGGCGATGCCACCAACGTTGTCACGCCCCGGTTGACTCTCAGAGCCGAGGCCAGGAGTCACACCCCGGCATTCCGAAAACGGATCGTGGCCGAATTCGAGAAAGCGTTCCGACGCGCTGCCAAAAAGGTCCGCAACACGGCCAAGACAACCGCCGGCATTCAATTCGACCCGCAGTTGAAATACGAATCGTTTGTGCTCTCGGAGAAAGAACCCTGCGTTCAGACGGCACTGGCGGCCGTCGAGGCCGTTGGCCTTGATCCCGGAGTACGGATCTCCAACGGAGGACTCGATGCCAACTGGATGGTCGCCCATGGCATTCCCACCGTCACGCTCGGCTGTGGGCAGCAGGACATTCATACCGTCAACGAATCGCTGCATATCGAGAGTTACCTGCAGGCGTGCCAGATCGGACTGCAATTGGCCACTGGCACAACTTGAACCGGCCAGTCCATTTCGATTGGCCATCGAAACTCCTACACTCCCCTCGTCGTCTCGGGTTGCTATTTTCGACCGGTACCGCCGAGGCTAGAATTCCATCGGTCTCTCCTCCTCGCCCCTTCCCGGGAACAGACTGGTCCAGTGCCCGCTCAAGCAATGACCGCCGAAGAAACGCTGGCCCGTTTCGCCCCCCTGGTCGCGGTGGCGCTGGCCGACTCGTTGCCACGGGGAACCGACACCCCCGACACGCTCCGTGAGGCGATGCACTACAGCCTGATGGCCGGGGGGAAGCGGTTGAGGCCAACCCTGGTCCTGTTGGCGGCCGAGGCCTGTGGCGGCGATCCCCGGGACGCACTGCCGGCCGCCTGCGCCGTGGAAATGGTGCACACCTACTCACTGATCCACGATGACCTGCCGGCCATGGACGACGATCTCCTCAGGCGAGGCCAACCGACAAGCCACGTCGTGCACGGTGAGGCCATGGCGATCCTTGCCGGTGATGCGTTGCTGACAAGGGCCTTCGAAATCCTCACCACCGATCTCCCGGACCCGGCCATCGCGGCCGAGTGCTGCCGTGTCCTGGCCTCGGCAGCCGGCAGTGATGGCATGGTCGGTGGCCAGGTGGCGGACCTGGCCGTCACCAACGTGGACCCCTCCTCCGACTCCAGCCCCTTGGAAACACTCGCCGCAATCCATCACCGCAAGACCGGACGGTTGCTGGCTGCCAGCCTGGAACTGGGAGCCGTGATTGCCGGAGCTGCCGGAGACATTCGTCAGAACCTGGTCGATTATGGACAGCACATCGGCCTGGCCTTTCAACTCGCAGACGACCTGCTGGACGTCGTGGGGTCTGCCCAGCAGATGGGCAAGCCGCCGGGACGAGACGCCGCATTGGGCAAATGGACCTACCCGGCGCTGGTCGGGGTTCAGCAGAGTCGTGAACTGGCCCGGGCCTGTGTCGAGTCCGCACAGGCAGCGATCCGGCCACTGGGCGATGCGGGTGATTCGTTGCGAGTCCTGGCCGAGTTTGTCGTCGAGAGGGATCACTAGGATGAACCAGCTCGAACTGCTACCACAACTCGAATCGCCGGCACAGCTCACCGACTACACCGACGAGCAACTGCTGCAACTGGCCGACGAAATCCGTGAGGTGCTCTGCACGGTCGTCTCCGACCGCACCGCTCACTTCGCCAGCAACCTTGGCGTCGTCGAACTGGCAATCGCCCTGCACCTGGTTTTTGACTTCGAAACTGACCGACTGGTCTGGGACACCGGGCACCAGGTCTACCCACACAAGTTGCTCACCGGCCGTTACGCCGAATTCCACACGATGCGTCAGCAGGGCGGCTTGATGGGTTACCCCAACCCACAGGAAAGTGACTTCGACCTGTTCATGACCGGCCACGCGGGCGCGAGTGTTTCCAGCGTCCTGGGACTCAAGGCGGGGGACGACTTGCTGGGTGATGATGGCCGCAAGGCCGTCGCGGTGATCGGCGACGGGGCCCTGCCCTCGGGAATCGTCTTCGAGGCCTTCAACAACGCCGCGGGCCTGAACAAGGACCTGCTGGTCATCCTCAACGACAACGAGATGGGCATCTGCCCACGGGTCGGTGGCCTGGCCTCCACGCTCGACAAGGCACGCACCGCACCGTTCTACGACGGACTGAAACGTGACGTGCAGGCGTTCCTCAACAAGGTGCCCGTCGTCGGACAACCGGTCGAAAACGTTCTTGGTGGAATCAAGGACGCCGTCAAGGGATTCCTCCACGGCGGAATGCTCTTCGAAGAACTCGGCTTCCGATACATCGGTCCCGTGGACGGACACGATCTGTTTGCACTGCGACGCTACCTCGACATGGTCAAGAACGTGCGGGGACCGATACTGCTGCACGTCTTCACCGAAAAGGGCCACGGATTCCAGCCCGCCACACAGGACCCGGTCAGGTTCCACACCCCGGCTCCGTTTCAGCGTTCCGATGACAACGAGGTGATCTCGATCCCCGCGGGGTCAGCACCCGCCTACACCAATATCGTCAGCGAGACCATCTACCGCGAGATGGAAGCGGATCCGACGGTGGTCGTGTTGACCGCCGCGATGTGTGCCGGGAACAAGCTGGATCACGTTCGCGAAGATTTTCCCGACCGGTTCTTCGACACGGGGATCTGCGAGAGTCATGCGGTGGCCTTCGCGGCGGGAATGGCCAAAGCTGGCCTGAAACCCATCGTCGCCATCTACAGCACATTCCTGCAACGCAGCTTCGACCAGATCTTCCAGGAAGTCGCCCTGCAGGGACTCCCGGTGACCTTCTGCCTGGATCGATCAGGATTGTGTGGGCCCGATGGCCCCACTCACCACGGTGTCTTTGACCACTCCTACCTCCGGCCATTCCCCGGGCTGACCGTGATGGCTCCGGGAGACTCGCACGACATCGCTCCCATGCTCAGCTTCGCGCTGGAACACGATGGCCCGGTCGCCATCCGGTACCCCAAGGCGACGATCGAGACGGTCGAACGCCCGCCGCAACCGATCACACTCGGAAAGAGCGAGATCATACGGCAGGGAAGTGACGGCACCTTCCTGGCCAGCGGCACGCTGCTGGCCACCTGCCTCGCAGCAGCTGACCAACTCGGTCAAGAACACGGAATGGATGTGGGGGTCGTCAATGCCCGCTTCATCAAGCCACTGGACACGGGCCTGATCGAGCAGATTTTCTCCGACGACAGTGGTTTCGTGATCACCGTCGAGGAAAACGTGCTGACTGGTGGTTTCGGTACTGCTGTCCTCGAGGCGGCTGCCGACATCGGGCTCGACACTCGCCGCCTCCACCGGTGCGGCCTGCCCGATGCCTTTGTCGAACTCGGAGACCGCAAGGACCTGCTGGCCTCACACGGACTGGANATCGATGGCCTGGTCCAGGCAGCCCGCNCAATCNCCTCGACACCAGCATCGGCNATCGACGACTAAGACACANCCCGTGGTTGCACACGTACGATCCAGGGAGGGATCGAAAATGCCACGCCTGAGAACCAAGTCTCTTCCGGCCAACCCGGNCACCGTCCTCGCAACGNTATTCCTGGGACTCNTCGCCTCGACGCCTGCGCCGGTTTCAGCCCAGGACACCGGGCCAGCGGCGGCCGAGACCGAGAAACCAACGATCCGGCTGGTCGAGGACCCCCGGGCCGACCGATTGCTCGGGGTGACCGCCAGACTCAATGTTCGAGGCCGCGTGCTGGCGCCAGTCGGGGTTGATCGTGTCGTGCCACTGCCACTGCAGGCCACCGCTCGGCTCTCCTGGCAATCCCGTCGCCTGGCCCCGGTGGGGGAGTTCCATGATTCTCTACGAGCAGTCAGGCAATTCGTGTCGGCCGACTCGGCTGTCAGCGTGGACAGAAGAACCACCGAGTCGTCGTTGAGTGCTTCACGGCGGACAATCGTGACCGAGGGCACCCCATCAGGACTTCGACACTATTCGCTCGATGGGCCCCTGACTGGTGACGAAGTCGAACTGCTGTCGCTTCCAGCCGACCCGCTCTCATTGATTGCCATTCTGCCACTGGGCCAGGTGCCTCACGACCACACCTGGACCCCCGGAAGCTGGACACTGCCGCTGGTCACCGGCCTCGATGCGGTCACCCGTGGAACGCTCAAGGGGCGATTGGCCAGGGTGACCGACACGACTGCCGAAGCCATCGTGGAAGGCACCGCGGATGGAGCCGCCGGTGGGGCCTCGTCGAAAGTGACGTTTCACGCGACACTGGTCTTTGACCATCGCCGCGGGTTCCTCAAGCAGGCCCGGATCACGATAGAAGAACACCGCCAGGCGGGGCCGGTCAGCCCGGGACTGGAAGTTGTCGCGGAGGTCACGATCGAACGTCAACCGGTCACCGACAACATCAAGCTGCCGCCGGATGTCGTGAAGAAGTGTCCACGGCGACCGCTGGCCGCCCAACTGCAATTGTCACTCGAAACTCCCGGTCACGGCCGCCTGCTGCACGATCGCAATTGGCACATCTTTCACCAGACTCCCGACGTCGCGATCCTGAGACGACTCGAAAATGGCCGACTCGTGGCACAATGCAACCTCTCCAAGGCGCCCAGCGTCGTGCCCGGAAAGATGACCGGCCGCGAGGAGTTTCTGAGAGATGTCAAGGGGGCACTGGGCCCCCGGTTCCGAGAACTCGTTTCAGTCGAGCCGTTGCGGCCCGGTGACTCTCGCTCTCAAGGACGCGGCTGGCGAATCACCGCCACCGGAATCGACCACGGTCTCGCGATGCACTGGTTCTATTACCTGTGCACACATCCCTCGGGACGCCAACTTTCCCTGGTCTTCGCCGTCGAAAGCCAGCAACTCAAGACCTGGAGGCAACGAGACCGTGACATCGTCTCGAAACTGGAAATCCAACCACAAGCCCCTCGCGCGGCCGCCCGTTGATATTGTCTCCGGCAATCGCGCCGAGTCGGATCGTACGCCTTGTTCGGTTGATTGGGATGCGATACCATCCGCGAGGAGAACGTGGCCCGGCGGGCGAGTCTGCCCGGTTGCTGTCCCAACTCCGGCGGCACCCGCCCTGGCGAGTGGCCGCTTGTAATTCTCGCACCTGAAACGACTGGAAAACAGGATGTTCAAGTCAACCTGGCGAGTGGCCTCGATGTGTTTCCTGGGCCTGTTGTTGCTGGCCGGCGGGACGATCTGCGCCCAGCAGTTCGAACAAAACCCCGATGACCAGAAGGCTGCCCAGATGGTCTGCCAGTTGGTCCACCGATTTCACATCAGCCAAAAGAAAATCGACGACAGCATTTCGAAGAAAACCCTTCAACGTTACATCGACTCGGTCGATCCGTTGAAGCTGTACTTCATCCAGAGCGACATCGAAGCTTTCAAGAAACTCGAGACCAAACTCGACGACCAGCTGGTGCGGGGGGACGTCAAGTTCGCCTACCTGGTTCACCAGGCCTATCTCGAACGAGTTCGGCGACAGGTCAAGATCGCGCAGGATTACATCCAGGTCGAACACGATTTCACCACCGATGAATCCCGAATCGCCAACCCGGATCACCTCGAGTGGTGCACGTCAGGTCAGCAACTCAACGAGCGGTGGCGGAAACGGATCAAGGCCGAACTCCTCGCCAAGAAACTCGATGACACCAAGTTGCCCGAGGCTCGCCAGCAACTCGCCAAGCGGTACACAAACATCAAGCGATTTGCCGAACAGACCGATCGCTCCGAGGTGTTGCAGCGATATCTCTCGGCGATGACCCACAGTTTCGACCCGCACTCCAGCTACATGTCGCCGCAGACCCGAGAAGATTTCGACATCAGCATGAGATTGAGGCTCCAGGGAATTGGAGCGGCGCTGAGCAGCGAGGACGGCTTCACCGTCGTAAGACAAATCGTCCCGGGTGGTGCCGCCGACAAGGACGGTCGCCTGGAATTGGGTGACAAGATCATCGGAGTCGGCCAACAGGAAGGCGAGATCGAAGACATCGTCGAAATGAAACTCAGCCGCGTCGTCCGGCTGATCCGTGGCAAGAAAGACACCAAGGTGCGACTGCGGGTCAAAACAGCCAAGACCGGCGAGACCAAGATTTACGAGTTGACCCGCCAGGTAATCGAACTGAAGCAATCCCAGGTCACTTCAACCATCATCGACGCCAGCACACGAATCAAGGGGACCAGTGGCCGGATCGGCGTGATCAACATGCCGTCATTCTACCGCGATTTCGAGGCCGAACGTCGCGGGGTGGCCGACTTCCGCAGTGCCGCTCGAGATGTCCGCAAGGCGCTTGACAAGTTCAATGACGACGGCAATGTCGACGCAGTGATCATTGACCTCCGGACCAACGGTGGTGGTGCCCTGAAAGACTCCGTCGAAGTCTCGGGCCTCTTCATCGAGGATGGGCCAATCGTTCGGGTGAAGGAACTCGACGGCACCATCACCCCCCATGTCGATCCCGATTCTGGCATCGCATGGAAAGGCCCATTGGTCGTGATGACCAGCCGCATGTCGGCATCGGCTTCGGAGATTTTCGCCGGGGCCATTACCGACTACCGTCGTGGCCTGCTCGTCGGCGACCAGACCACGCACGGTAAAGGCACCGTTCAGAATGTGATGGCCGTGAGGACTTCCTCGCCGTTGAATTTCTTCGACCGCAAGCCTCCCGGGGCACTGAAATTGACCATCCAGCAGTTTTATCGGGTCAACGGCGACAGCAGCCAGGAACGAGGAATTCCATCCGACATCGTTCTGCCCTCGGTCATCAACCACATGGACATCGGGGAGAATGCCCTTGACAACCACCTGCCCTTCGACAAGATCCCGGCCGCAAACTACGACGCCGTGTCACTGGTGAACCCAAAGATTGTCTCGGCCCTGGCTGTCTCGAGCAAGAAACGAACCGACGCTGACGCCGAATTCAGCAAGGATCGCACGGCGATCAAGAAGTTCCTGGAACGCAAAAAACGCAAGACTGTCTCGCTCAACGAGTCGGTGGTCCGGAAGGAAATCGAAGAGAACAAGCAAGACGACAAGGCGGACAAGGACGACAAGAACCAGCCCAAGAATCCTCCGGTCTTCCGGGACGATCATTACAACAACGAGGTTCTGCACATCACGCTGGACTACATCCAGCAACTCAAGCAGGCCAAGCTTGTCCGAAAATAATTAGCTGGACCAACACGAAGTCCCTCTCGCACACGGCATGCCCGCGATCGACGTCCGCAATCTGTCGAAGATCTACCGGGTCTTCCGAAAACGCGAAGGCCTGCTCGCCTCTATCCGCGGGTTGTTTCACCGTGAATACGAGTCCGTCCACGCGGTGGACGGAATTGACTTCACGGTGGAGCGGGGCGAAATGGTCGCCTTCCTGGGCCCCAACGGGGCCGGCAAGACCACCACCCTGAAACTGCTCAGCGGTCTCATCTTCCCCACCGGTGGTGAGGCGAACGTCCTCGGCCACGTGCCCTGGAAACGCGAGAACACCTACCGCCGACGATTCTCGCTCGTGATGGGACAGAAGAACCAACTCTGGTGGGACCTGCCCGCGCAGGAATCATTCCGGTTGCACAAGGAGATCTACCGGATTGAAACCGACGAGTTCGAACGCAGGATCGACGAACTGACAGAGTTGCTCGAAGTCCGTGGCCTGGTCGGACAGCCCGTCCGGGAATTGTCTCTGGGCGAACGGATGCGGATGGAATTGATCGCGGCGTTGCTCCACAGCCCCGACCTGCTGTTGCTGGACGAACCCACCATAGGACTGGATGTCATCTCCCAACGCAAAGT
This sequence comes from Planctomycetaceae bacterium, assembly GCA_002724415.1. Classification (GTDB taxonomy): domain Bacteria; phylum Planctomycetota; class Planctomycetia; order Planctomycetales; family Planctomycetaceae; genus UBA8437. Next base: position 39,310 of record PBOU01000088.1, on the reverse strand, counting down.
CCAGCAGTTCCTCAAGTACTACCAGAAAGAACGCCAGATCACCGTCCTGCTGACCAGCCACTACATGAAGGATGTCGAGGCGCTGTGCCAACGAGCGATTATCATCAACCAGGGACAGATCAAGCATGATGGACCACTCGAAGAGATCGTCGACCGTTTCAGCCAGCACAAGGTGATCGAGGTCCAATTCGCCGGAACCGAGCTTCCCGAGGGACTCGAGAACTTCGGCGAAGTCTTCGAAAGACAACCACCTCGTGCCAAATTGCGGATCCCACGTTCCGACGTCCCCAGGACGCTCTCGACACTCCTGGAACAATTTGCCGTCGAGGACATCAGTGTCGAAGACCGTCCCCTGGAAGAAGCCATGGCCGAACTCTTCGCTGACTCGGCAGCCCCCCCCACCGCCTCCTGATCACCACTCCTCTCCTCCCACTGCAAACAGACATGCTGGCCCAAGCCAGAACCAACTGGGTGATTCTCAAGACGTGTCTCGAAGAGAGATTCGTCTACCGCGCCGACTTTGCGTTCGCGACGCTTGTGAGATTCCTGCCGATTGTCACCCAGATCTTTCTCTGGGGAGCCATTTACGCGGGAGCCGCGACCAAAGACACCTCCGACGGAGCCACCACGCTCAACAGCTACACCTACCACCAGATGATCGCCTACTACCTGCTGGTAATGCTCGCGAGGGCGTTCTCGAGCATGCCAGGACTCGCCGGCGGAATCGCCCGCGATGTCCGGGATGGCACCGTCAAGAAGTACCTCACCCAACCCATCGACATGCTCGGGTACCTCTTCTGGCACCGAATCGCGCACAAGCTGGTCTACTACGTCATCGCCGCCGGCCCTTTTGCCCTCGTCTTCTATCTCTGCCGCGACTACTTCCCCATCGGGCTCGATGCCGCAACCCTGGTGGCCCTGGTCCTGTCATTGCTGATGGGTTTCTTGATCGGCTTCCTGATCGAAAGCCTGATCGGATTGATTTCATTCTGGTTCCTGGAAGTCAGTTCACTGCTATTCATCTTCAACATGCTCAATTACTTTCTTTCCGGCCACATGATCCCACTCGACTGGCTCGGCGACGTGGGACAGTGGGTCGAATTCCTGCCGTTCCGGTTCCTGGCCTATGTGCCGGCAGCCATCGCGCTGGGCAAGCCGGGATACGCACTGGGGGCAGGACTCGAACGGATGTTGCTGATCGAGACAGCCTGGATCGTCGGCCTGTTGGTACTGAACCGGATCACGTTCGCACGTGGAGTTCGTCGGTACGGTGCGTTTGGCGGCTAGGCCACATTTAACACAACTGGTCAATTGGCCCGGCAACGCCTAGAATCGCCGGTTCCTCCAACCTGACCCACCGCACCCGGATCCTCAAAATCCGACTTCTCGCGTGACCACGCCCACCTGCTCCACCCCCTCACCGGTTTACAACCGGTTGTTCTGGTTGACCTTTGCCGCCAACACCGTGCTGGTGCTGGCCAACGCGCTGACGTTTCGCTTTGCCGAATTCGTCACGTTTCTGGGTGGAACCGAACAACTGACCGGAACGGTGATTGCCCTGGGCGTCCTCGCATCGGTCGCTGTACGTTTCCGACTCGGCCAGGACATCGACGCGTGTGGCACCAGGCGGCTGTGGCTCGTCAGCACCCTGCTGTTTCTCACCGCCTGCGGACTGCTGATCCTCACCGAGACCATCTCATGGATCCTCTACACGGCCCGCATCGCCTTCTCGATTGGCATTGCCGGTATGTTCACCTGTTCGATGGTCAATATCCAGAACCTGGTACCGGCCGCGAGAAGAACCGAAGCCATCGGCAGTCTCGGCACCAGCGGCTTCCTCGGCATGATCGCCGGCTCCCTGCTGGGTGACCTGGTTTTCGCGACGTTGCCCGACGGAAGCGTTCGTTTCACTGTTCTGTTCTCTGCGGCCCTGGCACTTGGCAGTATCTACCTGGCCCTGGTGCTGGTGATCACCAGTGACCACAACCGCCCCGAGACTCCCCCGCTGGCCCCGCCCATCCACCAGTTGATCCGCCAATACTGGCCCGGATCGGTGATGCTGGTCGCCTTGGTGATGGGCGCCGGACTCGTGGTGACCAGCGTCTTCCTGACACGAATGGCCACTCAGCGTGGCATCGCCAACATCGGTTCTTTTTTCGTGGGATACAGTCTTGCGGCCCTGGCCTGCCGTATCGGCACACGGCAGTGGAGCCGCACCGTGGGACGGCGACGGATGATCGGCCTGGGGCTGGGCGGACACGCCGTCGGTCACCTGTTGCTGATGACCGTCTGGAGCGAATGGCAATTGGTCGTCCCCGCCGTGTTCTGTGGGCTCGGTCACGGCCTGCTGTTCCCTGCGGTCACATCCCTGGGTTCTGGCAGCTTCCCTGTCCGGTTCCGTGGCACAGGCACCACGATTGCCCTGGGCATGTGTGAACTGGGTGTGGCGATCTTCTCTCCACTGATGGGATGGATTATTGACGCGTGGGGATTCAATGCCATGTACGCGTTCTCGGTCACGTTGACCGTCACGTTCGGCACGGTCTACCTGATTCGGTCACGTCACCTGGTGGACGACGAGAGAATCGGATCGACCAGCCCCATCGTCGAATCCGCCCCCGAACCATCGGTCACCTCGCCGGTGTCCGTCCGCAACGCCCGTTCTCCCGTGACCGACACCGATCTTCAAATCCCCGTGCTGCCTCCGGACAAGAGCGTCGAGGTTTCAGCCTGACGGCTTGCGTCCAATCCCCTTTTGCAGATCGGCGACCAACTCGGCCAGCACCGACGCATCCCGCGATGCCATCACGTGCTTGATCCGGCTGGGAACGACCTCCAGTCTTTCAAGCAGTGCCTCGGTCCTCTCCCAGAGCTTGTCCTTGGCGGCCTTGGACTCGGCCAGGTACAAGCTCGTGACGAGTTCACTGAGTTTCCCCTCGTCGATCTGCTCACGATTCTCGTAGTACCGCCGGATCACACCCTGCTGAAACTTGCTGTATTCACGTTTCGCCATCAGACCAGACCTGCTGAGTTACGAAAAATCCGCTCCTGTTCTCCTATCGGCATTCGACACCGTTGACGTCCCGCGAATCGCCGCGCTACGATGTCGACCACGAATTCGGCCTCATGGCACCTCTCCAAAAACGACTGGTCCAACATGCTCCACTCACCTCACCAACTCACCCGTCGTTCGTTCCTGGCCGCTGCCACCGTCGCCGGTTTGCCGGGCACATCCACCCGGGCCGCCGGCATTTCGGAGCGTTACGCCAAACTCGGCCGTCGCGGCCTTCTGGGTGACGTGGTGATCGAAACCAAGATCAAGGACAAGAAGATTTTCACCGAGGGCCCCGCGGTCGACGCCCGCGGCCTGGTCTACTTCACCAACGTTCCAGCAGAGAAAATCCTGCGATGGGACCCGGTCCGAAAAAAACTGTCCGTGTTTCGTACTCGCAGCAACAAGGCCAACGGCCTGCTGTTTGATCCGGACGGCCGTTTGCTCGCTTGCGAGGGTGGGGCAGGACGTGTCACCCGGACCGATCTCGGCACCGGCAAGATGACCGTGCTGGCCGACGAGTACGAGAACTTCCCGCTCGCGGCACCCAATGACCTGGCATTGCTGAAATCCGGCACCCTGTTTTTCACCTCTCGCCCAGGGACTCCCGATCCGACAAAGGGCAACCCCAACGCCGTCTACCAACTCGACCTGGGCACCAAGCAACCCGGTGGCCGGATCCTGCACCGGGTGCTCGAGTGGAAAACCATCCACATGCCCAACGGCATCGTGTCCTCTCCCGACGACAAGGTGCTCTACCTGATCGAAGCTCACCCTGACGCCGGACACCATCGCTTGATCTACGCCTACCAACTCGACAGTGACACCTGTTGGACCAAGCCACGGACCCTGATCAACTTCTCACCAGGACGCAGCGGTGACGGCATGTGCATCGATGCGGAGGGCAATCTCTACATCGCCGCGGGACTGCACAAGACTCGCAAGACCAGCGAGACACTCGACACCCGCCCGGGAATCCATGTCGTCTCACCCCGGGGGCAACTGCTGGATTTCGTCGAGACCCCCGTCGACACGATCACCAATTGTGCCTTCGGCGGCAAGGATCTCCGGTCACTCTACGTCACCTGTGGCCCCTACCTGTTGAGCATCCGTACGCGAATCCCCGGCAAGGCGGCTTATCGCCCCACAAAGTGAGTTCACCGTGAATCGAACGACCCGGCCGATCACTTCGTTCGACGATAAAATGGCAACTTGACGACCTCCGCCTCCACCCGTTTGCCGCGAACGTCGACCTCCAGAGTCGTGCCCACTTCGGACACTCCCGGCTCAACGTAGGCCATCGCGATCGCCATCTCGAGTGTTGGAGAAAACGTCCCACTGGTGACCTCGCCGACGGTCGACTCGCCACTGACAACCAGGGCCCCCTCGCGGGCAATCCTCCGTCCGTTCAACCTCAGCCCGACCCGTTTCTTCCGGTCGCTCCGGTCCCGTGCCAGCACCACCGCCTCGCGGCCGACAAAATCAGCAGCCTCCGGCTTCACAGCAAACCCGAGCCCGGCGGTGTAGGGATCGGTGAGCTCATTCAGTTCATGACCATACAACGGCATCGCGGCTTCCAGCCGCAGCGTATCACGACAGCCCAGGCCGCAGGCCACCGATTCGCCGCCCGCCAGGATGCTCTCCCACAGGACCGCCCCGGCCTCCGCCGGCACGATCAACTCGAATCCATCCTCGCCGGTGTACCCGGTGCGACTGACACGAGCCGGGTGCCCCAATACGGTTCCCAATTCACAGCGGTAATAGCCCATCGTGGTCACATCGATGTCGGTCACGGCCGCGACCACATCGACTGCACCGGGCCCCTGAACCGCAACCATCGCCCACTCCACGGTCCGGTCCACCATCTCGGCGTCAAAACCAGCACGGTGGCTCTCGATCCAGTCAACGATCTTCAATCGGTTCGAGGCGTTGACGACAAGCAGGTAATCATCTGGGAACCTGTACACCAGGACATCGTCGAGGATGCCACCATCATCACGGCAGACCAGCGCGTAACACACGCGGCCCACCTCCAATGATTCGATGTCATTGGTCACCAGGCTGTCAATCAATCGGCAGGCGTCGGGGCCGGAAAATGCCAGGCGGCCCATGTGTGCGATATCAAACAGGCCGATGGAAGTGCGGACCGCCGTATGTTCCTCGGTGATCGAAGTGTACTGCACCGGCATTTCCCAGCCGGCAAAGTCGACAAGTCGACCGCCATGAGCCTGGTGCCAGGCATGAAACGGTGTTTTCAACAACGTTTCTGTCATAGATTCTCTCGCTCGTTTTCCACGTCAATCCAACTCGGCCGAGGCCATTTCGACGCACGTTGAACCTCGGGACCGCTGATGTCAAGCGTCACCGCCGACGTCGCCGCCCACGACCACCTCGGCGGCCCCCCTGTTTCCCTGTGCCCCGCGGCCGACTGCGGCCACCTGCACCCGGAGTTCGCGACGACCGGTTGCCTGAAGTGCCCCCCCCTTCCCGGCGTCGTATCGTGCCACTGCGGGCGTCCATCGCGAAACGAATGCTGCGATCATCCAGATCAACGGCAACAATCTTGACCCGTACCGCATCACCCAGCCGAAAGCTCCGCCCGGTCCGACGCCCCGTCAGCGTCAGTTCGCCGCGGTCAAAATCAAAGAAATCATTCGCAGCCAGTTCGCTCACGTGAACCAGGGACTCCACCGGGATTCCCACTCCCCGGCAAATGACACCGAATTTTTCTACTCCGACCACGACCGCATCAATCGTCTCGCCCCGACGGTTGTCCAGGTAATGCAACAACTTCAACTGGATCAGTGCCCGTTCGGCCTGCTCGGCTCGACGCTCGGTCATCGAACACGATCGTCCCAGCCTGGTCGCCTTCGCATCGGTCAAGCCCTTTGGCCGTTTTCCGACGGCGATCGCCGTGATCATGCGATGAATCACCAGGTCGGGATACCGACGAATCGGGCTGGTGAAGTGACAATAATCTTCAGCAGCCAATGCGTAGTGTCCATCCTCGCGGCCGGTGTATTCGGCCTGCTTGAAACTTCTCAACAACGCGTAATTGACGGCATGGCTGAGGGGACCACCGGAAGCCGAATCGATCAGCGCCTGCAGGGCGGGCCTGGACTGGGGCCGATCCAGCCGGAAACCGAGACCCGAGACAAACGTGGCGAATTGCCTGAGCTTTGCTGGACTGGGGGAGGGATGCACACGGCGCAGGAACACCAGCCCGCGACCGGCGAGTTCTCGGGCAACGGCCGTGTTGGCCGCCAGCATGAATTCCTCGATCACCTGGTGACTCTCGTCGTGAACCGCCTCACGGATCGATTCGACCCCTCCCTGGCGATCCAACTCAATCCGCACTTCCGGCAGATGCAATTCCAACGCGCCCGCGTCGAAGCGGCGACGGCGAAGCAGGCGACTCAGTCGGTGCATGTCAGCCAACAGGCTTCGCACTGGTGCTGCCACGCGACCGGGAAACCCGTCGGGATCGGCCAACAGTCCACTGACCTCCTCGTAACTGAATCGCCGATCCACGCGGATGGCCGCCTTGGCAAATTCGACATGGCGCACGATTCCCTCGTCGGTGTACTCGATCATCGCAGAGAGCACATACCGAAGCCGTTTTTGCTGCAGGCTGGCCAATCCATTTGAAAGCAACTCCGGCAGCATCGGAATCACTTGGCCGGGCAGATACACGCTGGTACCCCGCAACCGGGCTTCTCGATCGAGTGCTCCCCGGGGACGCACGAAATGAGACACGTCAGCGATGTGAACCCCCAACCGCCAGCCACCGTCCTCGAGGGGTTCCAGTGAGATCGCGTCATCAAAATCGCGAGCATCGGCGGGATCAATCGTGACCACCGTCAGGTCCGTGAAATCCTGCCGATCACCGAGCACCTCATCGTCGAATGTCGCCGCAACATCGCGGGCTTCCTGCAACACCTCCTCGGAAAACTCTCCCGGCAACCCGTACTCGTGGATCACAGTCTGTTGATCCACTCCCGGAAGGTCTCGAGCTCCGAGAACCTCGACAACCACCCCTTCGCCCACCCGATTCCGATCGGGAAAATGCAGGATCTCGAGTACGACCTGGTCACCCGGCCGGGCTCCCCGGGCCGTTGGGTCCCCCACCTCGATCGGCCCCTCGAACAGGCCCCGATCGACCCGCACTAGGCCACGGCCATCACGTTCGAAATAACGACCGACAAACCGAGTTTTCACTCTCTCGAGAACCGCGACCACCTCGCCGCAACGACTTCCACCGCCGCGACGACGTCCGGTCATCCGGACGCGAACGGTGTCTCCGTCGAAAGCCCCGTGCATGTCCGAGGCCTTGATGAACAACTCCGTCGGTGGCACTCCGTCGTCCCGCGACGGCAAACGAAAAAAGCCCGCCCCGCGAGCGGTCCGCTGCACGGGCCCCTCGAACTCCGTCGATCCGCGTGAACCGCGTCGTCCCACCGCCGACTAAACCCCGCTGTTCATGGAAGCACCGGACGAGTCACCCGAATCCCGCCCCTTGTAGAATTTTCGGCCCAGCCGTGGAACATAACTCGTCCAGACCGACTGCCGATTGGGGTCACTGTTGATCACGTCCATCGTCTCGTTCAACCGGGCGTCGAGATTGTCCAGGTGGTGCAACGCGATCGCCTCGGGTGTCATCGGCACCCGAGGGCTGCCTGTTTCGAGCGAACCGTGATGGCTGACGATCAGATGCTTGAGTTGCAACAGCAGGTCCTCGTCGAATTCTCGACCTGTTCGCTCGACACACTCGGCGACCTTCACCTCCAGGTCCTCCAGGATCAGCACGATGTGCCCCAGCAACTGGCCCTCGTCGGTGTACGAAAACGTGCCATCAACTGAAATCTCACGAACCTTGCCGAGATCGTGCAGGAACACGCCGGCCAGCAACAGGTCGCGGTTCAGGAACGGATACAGCGATGCGATGCGGTCACCCGCCTCCAGCAGCGTGGCGACGTGTTCGAGCAACCCCCCGCGGAAAGCGTGATGGATCTTGATTCCGGCCACACCCTTGGCAAATGACGACACAAGTTGTTCGTCGTCCAGAAAACACGACATCAACTCGCGGAGATCGTCATTCTGCAAATCCCGTAACAACTCATTGACCCGAACCAGTTGTCGTTCGGCCGCCTCGCTGCGATCCTCCTCGAAATCCCCGGGCGTCACCGTCGACGAATCGACCAGGTCAATCCGGGTCAGGATCGTCTGCAACGCCCCCTGGTACAATTGCACCTTGCCTTCGATCCGAACGAAATCACCCGTATCGAATCCCGCTGCCATCTCCTCGGTGATATTCCACATCAACCCGTGAACCACCCCGGTGCGATCCTTCAGGTGAACCAGCAGGTAGAGATCACCGTTGCGATTGGCTCGGAGCTGCTTCTCGGTCAACAAGTAAATCTCGTCAATCGATTGGCCATTGCGAAGATGTTCGACGTATTGACGGGGCATGGGCATTGACGGAGAACAGGATTCGACATCCCACCGGGGAACGTCGCTGATTCTAGGCCGCGACCTGACCCAACGACAGGCCAGCCCACTTCAGGTTGTCGTCCGTGTCCCGCTTCCGGACTCTCTGCTAGAATCCCGACTTCGAACGGCCGATCGACTGCTCGAAGGATTGCCCAAACCAGTACAACCCCATCGGGGTCCGGGAGATCAAGCGTGCGCTGGAGCCAGACACTGATTCCGACGATGAAGGAAGTCCCTTCCGATGCCGAGATTCCCAGTCACCAGTTGATGCTTCGGGCCGGATTGATCCGGCAGGTCATGGCTGGCGCTTACACCTACCTGCCGCTGGGTTGGCGAGCAGTCCGAAAGGTCGAGGCCATCGTCCGCGAGGAGATGGAGAAAGCCGGAGCGATCGAACTGTTCATGCCAGCCTTGTGTCCGGCAGAACTGTGGGAACAAACCGGCCGGATCGATGACTACGGCAACGCCCTGGTCAAGTTCCCGATGATCCGCGGTGACCGTGAAGTCCGCGTCGTTCTCGGGCCAACCCACGAGGAGGTGGTCACCGACTTGATGGCCAGGCAAATCAAGAGTTATCGGCAACTGCCCATCACCGTCTTCCAGATCCAGACCAAGTTTCGCAATGAGGAACGGCCTCGCTTCGGGGTCATGCGGACCAGTGAATTCCAGATGAAGGATGCTTACAGCTTCGGCACCAACCTGGAACAGCTCAACGATGCCTACGACCAGATGTACCACGCCTACCGACGCATCTTCTCTCGCTGTGGCCTGGACTACCGGCCCGTGGAAGCCGAGAGCGGTCCGATCGGCGGCGACGCATCCCACGAATTCATGGTGCCTGCCGACAGCGGCGAAGATGAAATCGTACACTGCAACAGTTGCGACTACGCCGCCAACACCGAGCGAGCCGAAACAGGACGACCGGCGCCAGCAGTGACCATTCCTGATCAGATGTCTCCACTGGCCACCGTCGACACTCCCGATGCCGGGAGTATCGAACAGGTCAGCCGCATGCTCGGATGTGAACCATCCCAGATGATCAAAACGCTCATCTATTCGGTCGACGACAGTCCCATCGCGGTGTTGGTTCGTGGTGATCACGAGGCCAACGAGGCAAAGATCCGTCGCGCCGTCGATGGACAATCGATCGAACTGGCAGACCCGGAGACGATCCGAAACGTGACAGGTGCCCCGGTCGGCTTCGCCGGCCCCGTCGGACTCGACTGCCCCCTGCTGGCCGATCACGACGTGGTCGAGATCGGCGACGCGGTGACGGGAGCCAACCAGGCCGACGCGCACCTCAGCGGAGTCAACATTGGCCGAGACTACTCGGTGGAGAGTTCCCACGACCTCAGGATGGCCACCGCAGACGACCCATGTCCGCGGTGCGACGGATCCCTGGAACTCGCACGCGGCATCGAGGTCGGTCACGTCTTCAAGCTCGGGACCAAGTACTCCACGGCACTCTCGGCCGAATATCTCGATGAAAACGAGGACAAGCACCCGATGCTGATGGGATGTTACGGAATCGGCATCAACCGCATCGTTGCCGCCACCGCAGAAACGTCCTACGACGACAATGGGCTCATCTGGCCACTCTCGATCGCCCCCTACCAGGTGCTCGTCATTCCCCTGAATATCGGAGACGAGGAAGTCATGGCCGCTGCCGAATCGATCTATGAACAACTCGGCTCCAATGGGGTGGATGTCCTGATGGACGACCGCAAGGCACGTCCCGGGTTCAAATTCAAGGATGCGGACCTCGTCGGAATTCCACTGCGGATCATCGTGGGCGGTAAGGGTCTGGCCGATGGCGTCGTCGAGCTCAAGTGGCGAACCGACGACGACGCTCGACGCGTCCCCCTTGACCAAATCGTCACCACCGTGGGAGAGGACATTGCCGCCAGAACCGCGGCTGAAGCCGATGCCGTGCCGGTATAACCGTCCCGGCCCGTCCATCCATCACAACCCATTGCTATTGCTCATCTTGCGCTGCCGGCTTGTTTGCCCCGCCACGACAGCGGCCTAGAATTCACAAGATCGCAACCGCGACCTTGACCGGACTAGAGCAAGAGCCCCCTGATGTCGCCCCAGATGACCAGCGCCGATGTCATCGCACCGGCAGTCTCCAACTCCCGACTGACTGCCGCCAGTGACCAACTGGACGCCTGTCTCGAACAACTCGCCACGGGATCCGAGCGTCTGGCGATGACCCCGATCTCGGGCCGCCTGCGGCTGGTCGACCGCATCCGCCAAAATGTGATGCCAATATCTCGCGATTGGGTCAACATCTCGGCGCGGATCAAACAAACCAATCCAACACCACACCTCCGCAGCGAAGAAATCCTGTCCGGTCCAGTGGTTACCGCCAGGTACCTGAGGCTGCTCAGGAGAACGCTTCAGGAGATTGGACAATTCGGACGTCCACGTCTGCCGGGTCGTCTCCGTCATGGAGCCGACGGACGTTTGTTGGTGCCTGTGGCGCCGGTCAGCGGCCTGTTTGATCGCCTGGCCTTCATGGGGTTTCGGGCACACGCCCGCATGCGTCACGGGATCACTTCTGCCACACTTCCCGACCACACTGCCCGTTGTTACCAGCAAACGGCCAACAACTTCCCGCCCCGTGTGAGGCTGGTGTTGGGAGCTGGCAATATCACCAGCGTGCCGGTGCTCGATGCCTGCGATCACATTTTCGCTCACGGCGAATCCGTGCTGTTGAAACTGCATCCCCTGCACGGCCCCCTGCAGCCTCTCTTTGAAACTCTGCTCGAGCCGCTGGTTGAATTCGGCTGCCTGCGAATAATCACCGGTGATGCAGAGATGGGCCGTCGGGCAATCGTTCATCCCACCGTCGATGCAATCCACATCACCGGTGGTGTCGACACACACGACAGCATCGTGTGGGGCTCGCCTGGTGTCGAACACGACCAACGGCGACGCCTGGATCAACCGCTCCTGAAAAAACCGATCTCGGCCGAACTGGGAAACGTCAGTCCCTGGATTGTCCTGCCGGGACACTATTCCCGAAGACAGCTCGATTACCAGGCCGAGAACATCGCGTCCTCGGTCATCAACAACGCGGGCTGCAACTGCGTGGCCACCCGGGTCCTGGTGACCTGGCGAGAATGGAATGAACGAGAAGAGTTTCTGAAACGGGTCTCGACAATCCTCGAGACGTCTGCACCGCGAGATCCCTGGTACCCCGGTGCTCGCCAGCGATATCACGACTTCACCGGCCTGCCTGCCAAATCCCCACAACTGGCAGCCCGACTCGTCCGGGACATCGACCCGCAATCCAATTCGCTCTTCTTTGACCGTGAACCGTTTACCTGTGTCGTAGCCGAGGTGGGACTGACGGCAGCGACCGCCGAGGAGTTCAATCGCCGGGCGGTCAATTTCTGCAACAACACCCTCTGGGGAACACTCAGCGCCAGCATGACGGTCCCGGACAGCCACCAGAAGGGCCGGAAGGCCCGCGAACGCCTGGACGAACTTGTCGCCTCGCTTCGCTATGGCATGGTTGGAATCAACCAGTGGGCCGGGCTCAACTACATCCTGGCCAGTCCCCCATGGGGAGGTCATCCCGACAGCACTCTCCTGGACGTCCAGAGCGGAAATGCCCGAGTCCACAACACGTTCCTGCTCGATGGTGTCGACCAGGTGGTGATGAATGGTCCACTGACGTCATTCCCGCGACCGGCATGGTTCCCCAGCCACCCCGACCCCGAACCGCTCGCCTGGGCCCTGCTGAACCTCTACGACCAACCCGGCTGGAAAACACTCTGGAAGCTGATCCGCAGCACATAGACCGCCTGCAACAACCGGGGATCTTCTGATCCTGAAGGACGACACCATGAGACATTTCATGACTCGACTCGATGGCCGATGGGTACTGATCACCGGGGCCGGCCATGGGTTGGGTCGGGCCATGGCCGCCGCATTTGCCGATGTCGGATCACGGATCATTGTCACCGACCAGGACCCCGACGGTGTTGAATCCACGACACGCTGGTTGAATCGTCGTGGCAATCCGGCTGTGGGAATCGAGATGGACGTGACTTGCTCGGAGAGCATCTCCCGGGCCCGCCAGGAGGTGATGTCGCAAATTGGCAAAATCGACGTGCTGGTCAACAATGCCGGAACCGTCCGTGGCGGCCTGTTCACCGACGTCCCACTCGAAGAACACCTCACCACCCTCGATGTCAACACGCAAGGTCCCATCCGGGTCACACACGCATTCCTGCCCGACCTGCTCGCCTCGCCCGTGGCCCACCTGGTCAACATCATCAGTGCAGCGGCCCTGATCGGCCTGCCCGGTGCATCCACCTACGCCGCCAGCAAGTGGGCATTGCTGGGCTTCAGCGAATCTCTTCGAGAAGAACTGCGACAGAATGGACATCACCACGCCGGCATCACGGCAGTCTGCCCGAGCTATATCTCGACGGGCCTGTTCTCCGGCGTTCGACCACCGCGATTGACCCGGATGCTGACTCCCGCAGCTGTCGCCCGCCAGGTCGTCCGCGCCGTCCTCACCCGACGTTCACACCTGATGCTACCACGGACGGTTGGCCTCATTCCCCTTTCCCGGTCCCTGCTGCCGACACGCTGGTCGCAGCGGCTGGGAGACTGGACCGGAATTCACGCGAGCATGACGGACTGGCGAGGCCATAAAACCGGGACGGCGGGACGACCCGGAGAGCATTCAGACCAGCCCCCCCCATTCGATGACAAGGCCCCGGCCACCTCCCCGGCCGACGCGAGCGAAGCCGCAACGGCGATCGGGTCTTGAAGTTCCCCGACGGAGTGCTGAAGATAACCCGGTTGATTCGTCCTCGATTCCGGGGCGAATTCCGGCTTGTTCTCATCACTCCGAGGCACACGATGTTCACCACTCGCCTGGGCCGCCTGGCCGCGTTCTGCCTGTTTCTCGCCAGTTGCTGCGCGGCCAATCTCTCCGCAGCAGAACGCCCCAACATCGTTCTGATCTTCACCGACGACCATGCCTCGCACGCGTTGTCCTGCTACGGATCGAAGATCAACAAGACCCCTCAACTCGACCGGATAGCCCGCGAGGGGATGTTGTTCCACAACTGCTTCTGCACCAATTCGATCTGCGCCCCAAGCCGGGCCGTCATTCTCACCGGCAAGCACAGCCACATCAACGGCGTGATTGACAACCGTGTTCGCTTCAATGGCAAACAGCAGACCTTTCCCAAGCTCTTGCAGAAGGTGGGCTATCAAACCGCCATGATCGGCAAGTGGCATCTCAAGAGCCTCCCCACCGGGTTCGATCAATACGAGGTCCTGATTGGCCAGGGACCGTATTACAACCCGCCCATGATCCGAAACGGCGAGCGGGTCAAGCACATCGGCTACACGACCGACATCGTCACCGACATCGCCCTGAAGTTCCTCAAGTCTCGTGACGCCGACAAGCCCTTCATGCTGATGTTTCAACACAAGGCACCTCACCGGAACTGGCAGCCTGGCCCCAAGCACTTGACGCTCTACGACGACGTCACGATTCCCGAACCCGACAACCTCTTCGACAACTACGTTGGCCGTGGCACGGCCGCCCGGACCCAGGACATGTCGATCGCCCGAACCATGACTCCCTATGACCTCAAGCTGGTCCCTCCACGCAATCTCAACCCCGCCCAGTTGAAGGTCTGGAATGCCGCCTACAAGCCAAAAAATGACGCCTTCCGCAAAGCCAATCTCAAGGGCAAGGAACTGATCCGTTGGAAGTACCAGCGCTACATCAAGGACTATCTGCGGTGTATCGCCAGTGTCGACGACAACGTCGGACGCATCCTGGACTACCTCGACACCTCCGGCCTGGCCAAGAACACGGTCGTCATCTACTCATCTGACCAGGGATTTTACCTTGGTGACCACGGATGGTTCGACAAGCGATTCATGTACGAGGAGAGTTACCGGATGCCGCTGATGGTCCGCTGGCCGGGCCACATCGCCCCCGGCAGCGTCAATTCCGACCTGGTCAGCAACCTCGACTTCGCTCAAACTTTTCTGGACCTGGCCGGAGCCACCGCCGCCCCGGACATGCAGGGCCGGAGCCTCCTCCCACTCTTTTCTGGCAAAACCCCTGCCAACTGGCGCAAGACACTCTTTTACCAGTACTACGAATTTCCGGGCCCTCACAGTGTGCGTCGGCACATGGGTGTTCGCGACGACCGCTACAAGCTGATCCATTTCTACAATCTCGATGAGTGGGAACTCTACGATCTCAAAAAAGATCCCCGCGAAATGCGGTCTGTCTATGGATCTCCGGAATATGCAGCTGTCACCTCGCGTCTGAAAGAGGAACTGGTCCGACTCCGCAAGCACTACCGTGTCCCCGATGACCGGGGCAGCATCTCGAAANAGGGAAAGCCGAAAAAGTCACTCAAGCGAAAGAAGCCCGCGCCCCGTAAGAAAGGGAAGAAGGCCGCAGCAGCACGGCCCCAGCCATTCAGTCCGCAGGCGGTGACCGGGAGTTAGTCGGAGTATGCTGGCATTCGTCCTGGCCTGTGTGGCCCCCTCCCTGGTGCTGTCGGTGTTGACCNCCGCCCTGCTCCGACGGTGGGCTCCGGCCTGGGGCCTGGTCGACCAGCCCGGCCCCCGGAAAGTCCACGAATTGCCCACTCCACTGGGAGGTGGAATCGCGGTGTGGATCTCGGTCGTCACCCCCCTGGCGATCGTCTCGTTGCTGGCCGTTGACAGGGTCCCGGGACTCTCGTTGCAGCAGGTCCTGCCNGCNGCAGCCATCACCGATCTCGATCTTTCCCGGCTCCCGTCACGACTGCCGATGCTGTGGGGCATCCTGGGTGGAGCGACCCTGCTGGGGGTCGTTGGCTTGATCGACGACTTCCGCAACTTGCCGTGGGGGCCGCGACTGGCGGTCCAGGTCCTCGTCGCAACCGGCCTGGTCCTCGGAGGCGTCCGGGGATCGTTGTTCGTGCACAACTCGCTGATCGGCGGAGTGCTGACGGTGCTCTGGATGCTCGTCCTGGTGAACTCGTTCAATTTCCTGGACAACATGGACGGACTGTCACCGGGCATCGCCATGATCGCCGCAACACTATTTGCCGNCGTCATGCTCGTGGGAACTCCGCAGCCTCACTGGTTGGTCGCAGGAGTCCTTTTGGTGCTGGCTGGCACGCTGGCAGGCTTTCTGTGTCACAACTGGCCACCGGCGACAATCTTCCTGGGCGACGCAGNCAGCTATTTCATCGGCTGCCTGCTGGCCGCATTCACGGTCGTGGGGACCTTCTACGAACCCGATCCTGAAACCACATCAACCTCAAGACACGTGATCCTGGCGCCCCTGCTGATCCTGGCCATCCCGCTGTACGACTTCACCAGCGTGATGGTGATTCGGCTGGCCCGCAGACAGAGCCTCTTCAAGGCCGACAAGAATCACTTTTCCCATCGACTCGTCGACCTGGGACTCTCACGACGCAATGCCGTGCTGACGGTACACCTGATCACGTTGATGACCGGCCTGGGAGGAGTCCTGCTGTTTCACGTCACCAACTGGCTCTCGGCCCTGTTGATCGTGGCCCTGGTCATCTGCATCCTGATCGTGATCGCGATCCTGGAGACCGTCGCCCGTCCCACGTCAACCGGAACACCCACCAGCCTCTCCTCTGACTCTGAACACGACAAGGAGACGCATGCCTGAGATGTCTCGCCCCGCCGTGGCATCCTCCGAAGCCCACCCCGACCAATCGCCAGCGTGGTTGGCCATCGCGATCAGCCTGCTGGTTGCTCGCTGGCTGTTGCCGGCAGAATCGACCGTGACCGGAAGCACCTTGTGGCTAGTCGGGGGCTGGTTGCTCCTGGCCTCGACCTGGGCACTCGCCCGGTTACGCGCCTGGTCCATCGCTCCACTGACCCTCGACCGATTCGACCTGGCAATCGCCCTGCTCGTTTTACCGCAAATCGTCTCGGCACTGCTGCTCATCGTCGCTTCGGACGGCAATGCCCGGGCGGCAGCCAACATGGGTTGTGAGTGGATTGCCCTGCTGGTGAGTTTCGTGCTGCTGCGTCGATGGCTCCCTCATCGAATCCATTTCCAGGCCGTCCTGCGCGTCGCATGGTCCGTGGCAGTGGGGATCTCGATCCTGGGAATCTGGCAACACCACGTCGGATACAAGCAGTCGATCGCCGATTTCGACCGGCTCGAAACTCAACTCGCCACCGCCATCCGCGACGACAACACCACGGAGGCCCGCCGGCTCCAGTCGGAACTGATGGCTGCCGGGATCCCGCTCGATGGCCCCGCCCGACAACTCTGGGAACGCCGGCTCCGGGACAGCCGAGAACCTTATGGCTTCTTTGCGTTAGCCAACACGCTCGGCGGATTCCTGGCCCCGCTCCTTCTGGTGGGCCTGGCACAATGTCCAACGACCTGGCAGTCGTGGCGGTGCCACCCTGGCCAGCCTCGTGCTCGACTGGCCTTGTTTCTGGTCGGACTCATCCTGGTGGCATACTGCCTGTTGCTCACAAAGAGCCGCACGGCATGGATCGGCTTCACCATCGGAGGCATGGTGCTGGTTGGAAACAACCTATGGATTTGGTTGAGGCAACACCCTGGCCGTGCAGCACTGGCCGCAGCTCTCCCGGTGCTGTCCGTGGCAGCGGCCCTGGGAACCGGTGGGATCGACCGCGAAGTATTGACCGAAGCCCCCAAGTCACTGGCATATCGATTCGAGTACTGGCAGGGCACTTTGGGCGTGATTTCGACCAGGCCGTTGATCGGCACCGGTCCTGGCAACTTTCGCCAGCACTACCTGNCCCACAAGCTCGAAGGATCCAGTGAGGAGATCGCCGATCCACACAACTTCGTCCTGGAAGCCACTGCCACGGGTGGACTACTGGGATTAATGGGACTGGTCACCTGTGTGGCCCTGCTACTCCCTGGTCGACATGGCCACAAAGACGACCCAACAACCGGCCCGCTCACCGGGAACCAGTCAACCGGCTGGCTACTCCTCGGAGGCGTCGGCGGATTCCTGCTGGCGCTGGCCCCGGNATGGCTGCTGGGCGGAACTGTCGACACCCGCCTGCCGGCCATTCTGGCCAGTTTTTTTGTCGNGGGCACAGTCCTGCCCAGGATGGAACTGGACGGACGTTTCCAACGACGGGTGTTCCTGGCCGCGACAATCGTGATGCTGACACATCTCATGGCAGCCGGTGGATTTGGTCGCCCGGCGATCATGCAGTTGGTCCTGTTGATGACCATCGGCTGGCTTCCCGCGCCGGGTGTCTCCCTCCCTCCGGACCAGTCGACTGNCACGGCANCAGTGAACGCCGCCCGCCTGACCGCCATCGGTTGTGGCTTGTTGTTCGTCCTGGTGTGTGTCTGTGGTCTTCTGCCGGTCTTCAAACAATCGACCGCTCAACAATTCGCCACCAACGCCTTGTTGAGCGGNCGGCCCGCCCAGGCCGCCCGACTGCTGAAAGAGGCCCAACTCGCCGATCCGCTCGACCCGACACCGGTACGACGTCTCACGTCACTGAGAATCGATCGGGGACGTCTTGACTCGGCCCCCNCCGATTACTCTGACCAGGCCATTCGTGCGGGCCTCGACACCGTCCAACGCGATCCTCACAACTGGTCGACAGCCCACGATCTGGCCCGTGGTTATCGACTGCGATGGCAACAGAACCGCGACGATGCCGACCGACGGGAGGCGATCAAGTGGGGCACAACGGCCGTGGAGCGTTATCCAAGCAATCCACGGTTGCATGCGTGGCTGGCCAGGACACTCGACGAAATCGGGCAAGACCCATCGGCCCGGGACCAGGCACGAGAGACACTTCGCCTGCATCGCCTCCTCGAACAACGAGGCCACGTCGACAAGTTGCTGAGTGACGAACTTCTCGAGGAGATGGAGACCTTGCTCGCGGTTCCTGAAGCCACCATTCCCTGAAGACTCTCCCGCTCCCCCCCCCTCTCGACTGTCAGTCGCAATTGACCGACTCGAAAACCCCAACCTAGAATACCCACCGTTGATCACGAGTCCCCATGATGGTACACCGCGCAAAGGTTCCAGCCAGGCCGGTGTTCCTGTCGATTTTGTAGAACGAGGAAGTCCTGTCTTCAGCCGGCGTTGATTGGCTACTTACCCGACGCTACATCTCCGAGAGGTTCGCATGCGAATCGTCGCTGTCACTTTGTCGCTGATCTTCGGCGTCTGTGCGTTGTTTTTGATTGTCAAATCCTATCGAGACTCGACAAACGTCACGATCAGTCCCAATGATCCGTCTTCGTTGCCGTCCCCGTCGAAGTCCGGGCCACACCCCAAGGCCGTCCTGGTCGGTGGTGATGAATTTGACTTTGGGATCATGGAACAGGGACAGGAATCCCAGCATGTCTTTGTCATTCGCAACGATGGAGAAGCCCCGTTACGACTGGCTGCCAACTACCAGGGCGCCAACACCTGCGAATGCACCGTCGGCAGCCTGGAACGCGATCTCGTCCCCCCCGGTGAGACAGTCAATGTCACCGTCTCCTGGGGCATCAAGAAGCAGGTGGTCGGATTCGCCCATTCAGCGAGAATCCGAACCAACGACCCCGATCACGTCACGATCCCCCTTGTGATCAAGGGTGTGATTGGTCGCCGGGCGGTCATCCTCCCCTCGACCAACTGGTCGATTGGACAGCTCGACAGCGACGGCACTGTCGAGGTCGACCTCACGCTGCACAGCGAAATCTCGGACCAGTTCAAGTTGCTGAAAATCGAGAATCCATCAGGACGAATCGTGACCAAGAGCCAGGCTCTTGACGCCGAGGAACTCAAGGCTCTTGGCACTGCCGACCTCGCGTCTCCAGCCGACAAGGAGAAAATTGACAAGGCGATCACTCGCCTCAAGGCCGGAGCGCGGCGACCACTGCCCAAGGCCGGTTACAAGATCACCGCCACGGTCGACTCCTCCAAGTTCGTCTCTGGCCCATTCCTCGAGACGCTCACCTTCTACACCGATCTCTCCGAGGACCACGAGATCAGTTTTCACATCCGTGGCAGCCGTTCGGGAATGATCGAGTTCATGCGGACCCCGGGCAACGAGTGGGACAGCAAGAACCTGGTCCTGCGACTTGGAACATTCTCCGCGGCAAAAGGGAAATCTGTGCGGATCCCGATGCTCGTCAAGGGCGCCACCGGCGACGGCGAGATCCGGATCAAGTCGGTCAAACCCAAGTTCCTCGAGATCGATTTTGAACGCGACACGAAGTTCCCTGCCAAGAAAAACCGCCGCTACTGGATGACACTGACCGTTCCCAAGGGGAAACCTCCGATCGTGCTGACCACTCGCCGACATGGGGAAGTCGTCCTCGAGCTCGATGGCGACACCAAACGCTCGATGAGATTCTTTATCGGCTTCGTCTCGCGCTAACGGTCTTTTCTTCACCTCTTACTTTACTGCCGGCTCACAAGCTCCATGCCACGCTGGACCGCCTTGTTCCTGGCCACCCTGACGGTCGTCACCGGCCTGGCCACGTGGTACTGGCTTGCCCCGACCGGACCTCCCCCCGGACTCACACCGAAGTCGCCGGCAATTCCGCCATCACCGGACCCCCTGCTCCAGGATTGGCCCCCCGATCAACTCACGCTGGTCGTCTCGGGTGAGCAACATGGGTACCTCGAGCCATGCGGATGCTCCGAGACTCAATCCGGGGGCTACTCGCGGCGAGCTGACCTGCTCAGGCAAATGACCAAGCGAGGCTTCAAGCCCGTCCCACTGGACCTGGGCGGCCTCGTCCAACGGCGACGTGAACAGAGTCGGCTGAAGTACCAGACGATGTTGTCAGCCCTGGCCGACATGTCCTACGTGGCAGTCGGAGTCGGCCCGGAAGATCTTGCCCTCGGCGCCGATTTCTTGCTCTCCCAGGGAGACACCGAATCACCCGAATCAAGTTCCTCAACTCCGCGGCCGTCCCTGCTGGCAGCCAATGTTCGATTGTTCGACACCGACGATCTGCCCGGGGCCCCGCTTGCCAGCCGGCTGATCACGTCGGGCCAGCACACAATCGGTATCACCGCGATCCTCGACCCCGCACTGGCCAGGCCACTCGCGGCTGCCGGCGCTCTCAACGACGTGGCGATCCGGCCTCCCGAGGATGTCCTGCCGGCAGTGATCGAGTCGCTGGTCAAACAGGGAGCCACACTGCTGGTGCTGCTCTCTCACGCCCCGATCGACACTTCCCTGGCACTCGCCCGGCAATTTCCCCGTTTCGACATCGTGATCAGTGCAGGCGGCCCAGAGGACCCCCTGACAGACAATCCACGCCAGGTCGGCACCACCACCGTGGTGACGGTTGGGCAAAAGGGAAAATACGTCGGAGTCATCGGCATTGCTCCCAGGACCATGCCGCCCCGAACCAATTTCGAACTGGTCAACCTCGACAACCAGAGATTCTCTGACCATCCGAAGATGATCCAGGCCATGCGCACGTACCAGCAGACACTCGAACAACTCGACCTCGCTGCCGCGATGCTGCCCATCGACACCAGCGGAAACCGCCGATTCGTGGGCTCGGCCAAGTGTGGCGAATGCCACACCCAGGCTCTGGCGAAATGGAAACAAACTCCACACTCCCATGCCTTCGAAAGCCTGATCACTGGACGGGCCGGACAGGAAGACCACTGGGTGCCGAGGTCATTCGACGCCGAGTGTCTCAGTTGCCATGTCACCGGCTGGGAACCCCAGAAAGTGCTCCCCTTCAAGAGTGGGTTTGTCGACAAAAACACCTCGTCGCACCTCCTGGGCAATGGCTGTGAGAATTGCCACGGCCCGGGTGACCGGCACGTGGCACTGGTTGAGTCCGGTGATGTCGAGCAATCACTGTCCGAGGTGCGAGTCACTCTCAAGCAGGCTCGTCGCAAGACCTGTATCGCGTGCCACGATCTCGACAACAGCCCAAAATTCGACTTTGACACTTATTGGCCGCAAGTGGCCCATCCGGGACGAGATTGAACCATGCCCGTTGACGTTCCCAGCCGCATCCGCTTCCTGACCGAGGACAGCCTGCTGTGCCTCGATTGGTCCGATGGCCAGTCGCTCGAAATCCCCTTTCGTGCACTCAGGCAATTGTGCCCGTGTGCCTCGTGTGTCAGTGAAACCACCGGTCAACGTGTCCTGGACCCCGACTCCGTCCCGACGGATATCCATCCGACAAACGTCAGTCACACAGGGAGCTATGCATTGAAGATCATCTGGAGCGATGGTCACGACACGGGGTTGTTCACATGGGAATATCTCAACGAGATCGGAAAAGCGATCGAACAACTCGAGAACGATGATGCCGATTGAAGTCGAATTGAAATTCCCGCTGACCGGCGGGGCACCGACAGTCGCGGAGATCATCGAGCAACTCGAAGCGATCGGCGGACAGGCTCAACCATCCCGCCAACAACGCGACCACTACTACACTCATCCGGGCCGTGACTTCGGTGAAACTGACGAGGCATTGCGGATTCGTGAAGACAACGATCAGTTGCGATTGACGTACAAGGGGCCGCTGATGGACGACGTGGCCAAAACGCGACTGGAACTGGAGACCGGGATCGAGTCCGCCGAGATCGCCGATGGGATCCTCGTGGCACTTGGTTTCCGTCTCCTCCGGACCGTCTCCAAACAACGCCGGCCATTTGGTGTCCAGTGGCGGAATCTCCCGGTCGAAGTCGTGATCGACCAGGTCGAGGGGCTCGGCGAGTTCGTCGAACTGGAGACGATCAGTGACGTCGATGGTCACCAGTCGGCGAGGGACCATCTGCTGGACCTTGCTACAACAATGGGGCTCACGGACAGCGAGCAACGGAGTTACCTCGGATTGCTGTTGCTGGCCGACCCACCCCGGGACGACTGAATTCTTCCAGCGAATCGTCTCCGGAATCAGATTTTCGGCAGACTGGCGTTGAAAACCGGGCCGCCAACGGCGAATATTCACATCCCGGTGCAGGATCGTGCCGGTCAATTCATGCGTCCGCCAATTGCCACGCAATCCGGACGCGGCGCGGGACAAAGGAGTGAGACCCCCATGGCCAAAAGCAAGACACGAAAAAAAGCCGCCACCGACAACCCGGCGGGGATGCTCGACAACGCCCTCGGACAGATCGAACAGGCCTTCGGCCCCGGTTCGATCATGAAACTCGCCGACAATTCAAAACTCGAGGTTGAGGGCATTGGTACTGGGGCCCTCTCGCTGGACCTGGCCCTTGGAGGCAAGGGCATGCCACGAGGCCGAATCGTGGAACTCTACGGTCCGGAGTCCAGTGGCAAAACGACGCTTGCATTGCACGTGATCGCCAATGCCCAGAAATCCAACGGCATCGCCGCCTTCATCGATGCCGAACACGCGCTCGATCCATCCTGGGCCAAAAAACTTGGCGTCAACCTCGAAGAACTCCTCGTCAGTCAACCGACCTTTGGCGAGGAAGCTCTTCAAATCGCCGAGATGCTGATCAAGTCCAATGCGGTTGACCTGATCGTCGTCGATTCTGTCGCGGCCCTGGTCCCCAAGGCCGAACTCGATGGAGAAATTGGCGACACCCACGTCGGACTCCAGGCACGGATGATGAGCCAGGCCATGCGAAAGCTGACCGGGGCGATCGCCAAGAGCAAGAGTTGCGTGATCTTCATCAACCAGATCCGAGAAAAAATCGGAGTCATGTTTGGCAGTCCCGAAACGACTCCCGGCGGACGCGCCCTGAAGTTCTACAGTTCAGCCCGGGTCGATGTCCGCCGGATTGCCACGCTCAAGGACGGCGACCTGGCCATCGGCATTCGGATGAAAGCCCGGATCGTCAAAAACAAGATCGCGCCTCCATTCCGGATCGCTGAATTCGACATGCTCAGCAGTTGTGGCATCAGTCTCGAGGCCGATGTACTCGACATGGCTGTCGAGGATCGAATTGTCCAACGCAGTGGCAGTTGGTTCAGCTATGGAGAAACCCGCTTGGGACAGGGACGCGAAAAGGCCCGGTTGTGGCTGGTCGAAAACCCCGACATGCTCGAGGAAATCCGTGCCAAGGTGCTCGTCGCCCGCGGCTTTGGTCCCCAAGAGGACGACCCAGAGGCCACCGGGACAACCGAGACCGAGGAAGCTCCGGCTGTGATCGAGTTGCCTGAGGCGGACGTGGCCTAACCGACGGACTTGGGTGGTTCCGTTGCAGTGGGTACGATCAGGGGGGAGCCCCGTTCGATGCGCAGCAGCGTGACAATCCTTGCGGCCCTCGTGCCGTTCCTGATCGGCCCTTCGCCTGTCCTTGCCCAGGATGCCCCCGTTCCGGCCGGAGCGTTGGCACTGGAACGATCGCTGGTCCAGGTGGCCCAACGAGTCGAAGATTCCGTCGTGGCAATCGCCCGCTACCAGGTGCCCGGTTCCACCCCCTCGCCCAATCCATCAGATGTGCCGCCCACGGTGGACCCGGACCACCCCGACTTCATTCCCAACGAATACGGAACCGGGATCGTGGTCTCGGACCCCGGCGACACGACCCGGCGACTGATTCTGACCTGTTTTCACGTCGTGACGGGGCCTCCGGTGGCAGCCGGCCAAAATCCAACTCACAAGCTGCACGTGCGATTCTCCAATCGCCGCGGATGCCCGGCGAAGATCCTGGCCGCCGACCCCCGCAGTGACCTGGCCATCCTCGAACTCAGCCCCACCGATCTCGAGCAGGCCGGCCTTCAGGCTCGTTCACTGAAACCACTGAACATCAACGCCACCCCACTCCCCCCGAAGGGTCGCTTCGTCCTGCTGCTGGGAAATCCGTTCGCGATCGCCCGGGACGGATCAGCCAGCGTCGGCTGGGCACTGATCAGTAACACTCGCCGCCACGCCGTGACTCCCGGAAATCGGCCCGGGACCGAACATTCGATACACCGACTCGGCACCCTGCTCCAACTCGACAAACGACTCAGGCACGGCACCAGCGGCGGCCCCGTACTCGACCTCAACGGGCGTCTCCTGGGGCTGACCACGGCCCTCACGCCGCACGACGGAATCGACACTCCCGCCGGTTTTGCCATCCCCCTGGACAAGCCCATCACGCGTATCATCAACACGCTCCGCAAGGGGCTTGAAGTTGAATACGGATTCCTGGGAGTCCAGCCCGACGACGTGTCCACCGGGCAACTTGCCGGATACAGTGGCGAGTTCGACCAATCCGGGGCAGCACGTGCCGCACGAGTCTTTCGTGGGTCCCCGGCAGAACGGGCCGGGATTCGAAGTGGTGACCTGATACTGGCTGTCGACACCGAACCGGTTCGAGATCGTTATGAATTGATGCGGCACGTCGAACTGGTCGGTCCCGGTCGCGAATTGGCGATTGAACTCTGGCGAGAAACGACACGCCGAAGAGTTCACGTGAAGGCGAAACTGGGGAAATGGCCTCTTCCGGATCGCAGTGGCATGGTCGCGTCCAAGCGACGCCATCCAACATGGCGAGGGCTCGACGTCGATTATCCGACCGGTCGACGACGGTTTGTCCCCGATTCGTTCGAATTCCCTCGCGCTGTGGTGGTCACTGCAGTCCAGCCTGGCAGTTCGGCCGCCGAGTCGGGAATCGAACCCGGTGATTTCATAGAATCTGCTGTCGGGCAGCGGACAGAAACGCCGGCTGATTTCTTCCGGGTGGTCAATTCCCGTCGCGGCGGCGTATCGCTAAAACTACTCGATGGACGACAGGTGACGTTGACCCCCTGATCACCTCTGATTCCAGTAACGTCCCCCACCCGTTTCGATCGACGACTCCCGATGAAAACCGACGAACTCCGCGAAAAATACCTCGAGTTCTTCGAGTCCCGGGGCCACACCCGCCGTCCCACCGACGTGCTGGTTCCTCCCGATGACCCGACCGTGCTGTTCACCCCGGCCGGCATGAACCAGTTCAAGAACCAGTTCCTGGGCATCGGCCCGCTGGACTTCACCCGTGCGACCACATGCCAGATGTGCCTGCGAACCGGTGACATCAGCAACGTGGGAGTCACCGCTTACCACCACACCTTCTTCGAAATGCTGGGGAATTTTTCCTTTGGCGACTATTTCAAAACCGAGGCCATCCAGTGGGCTTGGGAATTCCTCACCGGCTCCGACTGGCTCGCCCTCGACCCCAATCGTCTCACTGTCACCGTCTTCTCTGAAGACGACGAGGCGTTCAATATCTGGAACAACGACATCGGGTTGCCCGATTCCCGAATACGACGCGACGATGAATACGAGAACTTCTGGCCAGCCGGGGCCCCGTCCAACGGCCCCGACGGTGTCTGCGGCCCCTGCAGCGAGATCTTTTTTGACACCGGCGAGGGAGAGCCGGTGGAGATCTGGAACCTGGTGTTCACCCAATTCAACCGAATCGGCGATCCTCCGGACAACCTCCGGCCATTGCCCAAGCAGAACATCGACACCGGCATGGGACTCGAACGCATGGCTGCGGTCATGCAGGGAGTCCGCAGCAACTTCGAGATCGACATCCTGCGAGGACTGTGCGAGGCGGCCGGTGAAGTGGTGGGTGCCGATTACTCGTTCGATGCCGAAAGTGGTCGCCCCTTGCGGAGAATCGCCGATCACATTCGTGCCGTGACCTTCTGTATCCACGAGGGTGTCGAACCGGGGAACGACAAGCAGAGCTACGTGGTCCGACAGTTGCTGCGGAGAGCGATGCTCGAAGGCTACCTGATGGGTCGTCACGAGCCCTTCCTGCACCAACTGGTCCCCGCGGTGGTCACGGCGATGCAGGCCTCCTATCCCGACCTGGCCACATCGGCCGACCCGGTCGCCAACGTGGTGCTCGAAGAGGAGAACCAGTTTCTGGATATCGTCGAACGCGGTGTCGCAAAGTTTCAGAAACTCGCCTCATCCGCCGAGTCGGAAGGGAGAACCCAGATCAGCGGTGACGAGGCCTTTGACCTTCACCAGACCGATGGGTTTCTCGTGGAACTGACCGAGGCGCTGGCGGCGAGAACGGGATTGACCGTCGACCGAGAACAATTCGACACCCGCATGAAACAACACATGGCCGGCAGCGGTTCTGGTGCGTTTCTTGACAGCGTGATGGCAGCCGGCCCGCTCGATGAACTCCGAAATCACATCGGTGGCACACAATTCGACGGGTACGACACCACCGACCAGGACGTGCAGGTCATGGGGATCATCGCCGGAGGCGAGTTGATCGAGAACTGGTCGGAGACAGGTGACACGGCAGTCGCCGCCATCGTACTCGACCGGTCTCCGTTTTACGGTGAGGCCGGTGGGCAGGTGGGTGACAATGGCCGCCTGGGAAATTCGGACACATCGTTCCAGGTCACCGACACCCAACGCGACGGAGAACTGCTGTTGCACATTGGCTACCTGGAATCGGGGGCACTCTCACCCGGCAACCAACTCACTGCCGGCGTCGACTCGGAGAGACGAGCGGGGATCCGGCGAGCTCACTCCGCAACTCACCTGCTCCACCATGCCCTGCACACCGTTCTCGGACACAACGCCATGCAGCGCGGGTCAAAGGTGGAACGAGATGCCCTGAGATTTGATTTTGCCCACAAGCAACCAGTCACGGCTGAAGAACTCCGGCAAATCGAGGACGTGATCAACTCGCGAATCGCCGAGGGAGCGGAGGTGACAACCGAGGTCATGGCACTCGAGAAAGCTCGAGAAGCCGGCGCGATGGCCCTGTTCGGAGAGAAATACCCCGACAATGTGCGAGTCGTCCGGATGGGCGACTTCAGCACCGAGTTGTGTGGCGGAACCCACCTGGCCAACACCGGACAGGTCGGACTGTGCCGGATCGTCTCTGAAGAACCCGTTGCCAAGGGAGTCCGACGCATATCGGCGCTGACCGGGCCCAGGGCACTCGAACAAATTCGCCGGACCGAGTCGGTCGTCAAGGAACTGTCCATTGCACTCAAGGCACCGCCAGAGGAACTGCTCGGGAGGGTCGAGTCGTTGCAGGACGACCTCCGGGAGATCCACAGGCAATTGAAACAGCACAGCCGCTCGGCCATAGCCGGCACGGCCGACTCATTGATCGAAGACGCCGAAGTGATCGACGGAGTCCGGATCGTGGCTCACCGCGCCGAGGGAGTCGATCGAGAGGGGTTGCGAGACTTTGCTGACCGTTTGCGGGACAAGGCATCGCCGGTGGCACTGATCGTGGCAGCCGAGGTCGACGGCAAGGTCGCATTGACCGCAGCAGTCAGCCCCGAATTGCTCGAGCGGGGGCTCAATGCCGGAGACTGCGTCCGTGCGGCAGCACAGGCGGTCGGAGGAGGAGGTGGAGGACGTCCGGACCTCGCCGAGGCCGGCGGCAAGGACCCCAGCCGGATCGACGAAGCTCTCGAGGCCGGGGCTGCGGTTTACCGATCCACTCTGACCTGAGCCAACCCTCAGGCCAGGGCCAGACCGCGACGCTGCAATTCTCCCAGGATGGTCTCGACGAGATCGGTCACTTCCACCGGATCCACGCCCGAACCACCGACCACCATCGGTTCGGCACCACACCCCTGGGCGGACAACAGCCCCTGCAATTTGTCGCTGAGTTTCTCCAGGTCATTGACCAGGGCTGGAGTCTGAGGCTGACGGCCCTGGCCCATGCGAAATCCTCTCAACGACGCTCCCAGCCGAAATCCGTCGGGAAACTCTGGCCCGAGAATCATCGTGTCAAAGAGGTTCACGAGGGCATACTGCACCTGGCGGGCCTCCTCGATTTTCCCGGCAACCGTCAAGTCGTACAGCTTGCGAGTCACCTCGGGTACCACGCCAGAACTGGCATTGGTGCCCCCATCACAACCGGCCAGCAACATGAGCATCAATGAGGCGTCCCAACCAGTCAGGAACGAAAATTCCGGGCGAAGCGGCCGCACAGCCTCGATCATGCGGATCATGTGTGGCAGGTCTCCACTGGAGTCCTTGATTGCCACCACTCTCTCACACTCCTCAGCCAACCGGCACACCGTCGGCACATCGATCGGGGAAGCAAACATCGGGATGTTGTAGAGTGTGACATCGACTGGAGTGTTCCGGGCAATCTCGCGGAAGTAAGCGTAGACCGCTTCGGGCCCCAGCTGGTAATAAAATGGAGCGACAATCGCAACCGCCCGCACGCCCAGCTCGTGGTAATACTCGCACGCCGCTACAGTCTCGCGGACGTTCGCCTCGGCCGCTCCGGCCAGAATCGGCACCCGCCCATCCACTTGGTCGGCGATTATCTCGACAATTCGACGTCGCTCCTCGACGGTGAATCGAGTGAACTCGCCAGTTGACCCGTTGGGATACAGACCGTGCACGCCCTGGGCGATCAGCCAATCGACATACCGTCGCAATTCCGATTCATTGATCTCACCTCGTTGGTCCAGGGGTACGAGATTCGGTGTGAAGATACCTGTCAATCTGCTCATGGCACACTCAGTCAATTGTCGTGTCACGGATTTGCCTGCCTCAGTCGCTGGTTCGAGCCTAACCGACCGATGGGTGAAAGAGGGACACTGGGTCGAGTTTGACGCCGGAAACTGGGCAAGACGGTCCGGTTAGACCAAGCCTGACGGCTGGGACGATGGTAGGTACTGCCCGGCCACGGCCGCGGAATCACAAGCCAGTGATCGTCGCTTCACGCGATCATTCCTCCAGCTGAGAAACAACGCCTTTCTCAACCGGGATCCTGCCCAGGACCTTCAGAACCATGACCGTCGCCACCACTCCCACCGGCAGGCAGACCCACACTGGCACTCCCCAGCCAATCGGCAGATACCCAACTACCAGCGACACGACAGCAACAACAAATGCGTAGGGTGCCTGTGTGCCAACATGGTCGAGATGATCACAACCGGCTGCGGCCGACGACAACACCGTGGTGTCGGAGATGGGCGAGCAATGGTCGCCAAAAATGGCGCCGGCAAGCACCGCTCCAAGGGTCCCCAACAACACGGGATCATCAGGAACTGGAGCACCTAGCAACTCCCAGGCAACACGCAACGAGATCGGGATCAAGAGGGCCATCGTCGAGAACGAGCTCCCCGTAGACAGGGCAATGGCCGCGGCCAGAACGAATGAGAGCGCGGGCATCAGTTCCGCCGGAAGCCTGCGACCGGACACCTCGACCAGGTAATCCGCCGTCCCCAGTGCTCCCTGACCGCAAACCGCTCCCAATCCCCATGCCAGGACCAGGATCCACAGTGCCGCGAACATGCTGGCTCCACCACGAAACCACCCCACCAGCGTCTCGCGCCCGGACAGTGCACCCGTTCCCCGGCTCATCACGACACTCGCCAGCGATGCCAAAACCGAAGCTCCCAGCATCACTTCCAGCGCCTGATCACTTCCCAGCCAGGCCAGGCCTCCGACCAGCCCCCCCAGAAGCACCAGCATGGGAACCAGCGCATTTCGGACCAGTCCCCGCCGATCAATCCCGTCGGGAAGTTCATCCAGTGCCGGCGGCGCCGCGCTACCGTCTCTCGACACCTCGCCATCACTGATTGCCCGCTGTTCGGCCCGGGCCATCGGTCCGAAATCCCGTCCCGAACTGGCAACGCTCCAGACAAAAACCAGCAACAGGATCGAATAGAAGCGATACGGAATTGTTTTCACGAACAGCCAATAGGCGTCAATATCCTGGCCAAGTTCGCGATAGACATCTCCGATCAGGCTCACCTCGTAACCCACCCAGGTGGAAATCAGTGCCAGCCCAGCGACCGGAGCCGCGGTGGCATCGACCAGGAACGCAAGTTTTTCGCGCGAGATCCGCAGCCGGTCGGTGATTGGCCTCATGGAGGTGCCCACGACCACCGTGTTGGCGTAATCGTCAAAGAAAACTGCCAGGCCCAGGCCACACGTCAGTTTTTGGCCGTGTCGACGATCGCGACCGGGACGAATCAACCTCCCGATCACCGCCTGCATGGCACCGTTTCGGGTGATCACGCCAATCATTGTCCCCAGCAAAGTGGTGAACAACAGTATCAGCAGATGTTCGTAGACAGTCTCCGAGTCACCGACCAGGTAGTCCCGGAACAACGCCATCCCCGCCTCAACGAAGTCACCCCGGGCCACGATCAACGAACCGGACATCACGCCGGTGAACAAGGCCCACCCGACCCGACGAAAGACAATTGCCAAGAGAATTGCCAACAGGGGCGGCAACAAGCTCCAGGCCCCCAGTGACCCAGGAGTCGCATCGGCCAGCAACAACGGCAACGTCTCCAATCGCATCACTCACCGGCCCCGGTTGCCTTGTTCAGTCGTCGACTTCAAGCCGTACGTGGCCAGGACACCCGGACACACAATCCGCTGGGCTCGTTCGGCTCGACCTCGATCCGTCCTCCCTGCAGGTTGACGATCCGCCAGCACTTCGGCAACCCGAAGCCGAGCCCCCGGCCGGCCTGCCGCCCCGAGAAGAATGGATCAAAGAGATGGCGTCGCGACGTGGCATCCAGCCCGGGCCCCCGGTCACGAACCTCCAACACCACCGGTCCTTTGCCGGTGATGCTCACCAGGACCTCTCCCCCCTGGGTATCCGCCTCCAGGGCGTTGGTCAGCAATTCCGCGACAACCACTGACACCTGCACGGGATCGGCGAGAATTGTTACCGGGCCGTCATCGACCACCCGGACACGGCCCTCTCGTGAAGCGTGGCCGTCACACACGCCCTGGACCACGTCCTGAACCGAAGCGACAAGTTCGACCTCGCACGGCTCGGCGGCAGGCGGCCGCGCGAAGACCATGACATCAGAGATCATATCTCGAATCCGGTACGCCTGTCCGGCAATTGTCTCCAGGGCCTGTCGGCGGGCCGGATCAGCCTCATCACGCAAGAGCAACTGCACCCGCCCCACGATTGTCGCGACGGGGTTGTTCAATTCGTGACCGGCGCCAGCCGCAAATTCGGCCAGGGATTCCAACCGGTCGTCGTCGGGAGCCACGGTGACGAACTCGGATTCCCCGCTCATCTAAGCCACCTCGTGACCAGACGGCCTCTAGATCAATCCACCTGTCGTCAGGCGGGCACTTCGATGTCGAGCAAGTCACAAACGCGAGCGAACAAGGCATCGACCTCAAACGGCTTCTGCATGAAATCGTCGGCCCCCGCCTCCTTCAGATCGTCGATCTTGTCCGCCTCGACCATTCCACTGATGCAGATGATGCGGACATCGTCGAGAGCTGAATCACTGCGGACTCGCTGGCAAACTTCCTTGCCGTTGATGTCGGGCAACATCACGTCCAGAACGATGATGTCCGGCTTGTATTCCTTGACCATCATGCCGGCGTCGAAACCGTTGTTGGCCACACGGACGTCAAATCGACCATCCGCATCGAACACATCACGAATCAACTCAACCAATTCTTCATCATCATCAACAATCAAGGCCTTGCGGCGACCACTCTCCAAGGCATCAGTCGGGATACCGTTGTCCTTCATGAAACGGTACAGCACGTCTCGCGGAATTCGGCGAAACCGTGAACCGGGGACACGAAATCCTTTCAACTGGCCAGAGTCGAAACAGCGAATGATCGTCTGCTGCGAGACGTTACAGATCTTGGCCGCTTCACCGGTCGTGAAGACTGTCTTCATTGAATCCATCCGTTCCTTGAATGGGGCTGACGCCAAACACGCTCAGCGTCGCTTCGTGTATTCCTATCCGAATCAGCAAGCCCGATCGATCTCTGACCTGAAACTCACATCAAGCCGAAGCCTCTCCATGGCGATCAATCTTGCCCTCTTTATCACGGGAGCCGATTGTATCTATCTTCCAATGTCGGTCAACACCTATATCTCCGACCAAGCCCCCCTAATGGCACACTTGCACTTCATTTGCCTATTCCACCGCAACATCCGGCCCGGTTCACTTTGCTAGCCAGACTCGACTGACTTGGGCCGCTGAAGATGCACCAACAACAACGCCAGATCAGCCGGGGTGATCCCACTGATGCGACCAGCCTGTCCCAGGTTGGCAGGCCGGACTCGTCCCAGTTTTTCCCGCGCCTCGCTACGGAGTTGAGGAACCGCGTCGTAGTCGAAAGTGGTCGCAATCGCCACGTGTTCGGTTTTTTGTTGCTGCCGGATTGAGGCCTCCTGGCGTTTCAGGTAACCGGCGTACTTGGTTTCAATCTCAACCTGTTGAGCGGCTCTGGGGGGGGTCTCTCCAAGTGGCTGTCCGGATGGCAATTCACACAACGCAGCCCAGTCGACCTCGGGGCGTCGCAGTATCTGTTCGAGCGATTTCCCGTCGTGCCGCAGATCTCTAATCAGTCCCGCGGCATGCTCGATGTCACCTTCATGCCGTTCCAGTTGCGTCAATCTCTGCGAATCCACCAGCCCCGCACGATGCCCGGCCCGGGTCAGACGTCTGTCGGCGTTGTCGTGTCGCAACACGAGCCGGTATTCGGCTCGCGAGGTGAACATCCGATACGGCTCATCAACTCCCCGGGTGACCAGATCGTCGATGAGAACTCCGAGGTACGCCTGGCTACGATCGAGCACGAGCGGAGGTTGACCGGCCAGTTGCAACGCGGCATTGGCTCCGGCCAACAGTCCCTGTCCAGCCGCCTCCTCGTAGCCTGTGGTCCCGTTGAGTTGCCCGGCAAAATACAGTCCCGCGACAAGGCGGGTTTGCAGGGTGCTGTCCAGTTGGGTGGGTGTCGCGAAATCGTATTCGACCGCATACCCGTACCTCATGATCTCGGCCTGCTCCAGGCCGCGCATCCCTCGGATCAGGCTGTCCTGGACGTCACGAGGCAGGCTGGTGGAAATCCCGTTGCAGTAAACCTCGTGAGTGCCCCAGCCCTCGGGTTCCAGGAACACCTGGTGCGAGTCTTTCTCTGAAAATCGCACCACCTTGTCTTCGATCGACGGACAGTACCTGGGACCGGTCGAGTCAATTTGGCCACTGTACATCGGTGCCCGGTGTAGATTGTCGCGGATCAACTGGTGTCCGCCGGGGTTGGTCTCTGTCAACCAACAGCACAGTTGCGGACGATCAATCGACTCGGTCAGAAAGCTAAACGGTTGTGGTGATACGTCACCGGGTTGCTCTTCGAGACGGTCGATGTCCATCGTGCGGCCGTTGAGCCGTGGTGGCGTTCCGGTTTTGAACCTTTGGAGTTCAAACCCGAGTCGGTTCAATTCATCGGAGAGCGTCCCGGTGGTGCCTTCTCCAGCGCGGCCTCCGGCCGTCTGGGCCTCTCCGGTGTGCATGATCGCCTTCAGGAACGTCCCGGTAGTGACAACAACAGCCGGGGCCCGGTAGACCGCATCACCACGCACCCGGACTCCGGCGACCCGCTCGTTGTCGACGAGAAGCCCCTCAACCATTTCCTGACGCAGCACCAGGTTCGGCTGGCTCTCGACCCGCAACTTCATGGCAAACTGGTAGGCTTTTTTATCGGCTTGGGCTCTTGGGCTGTGCATCGCCGGCCCTTTGCCCCGGTTGAGCATACGGAATTGCAACCCGGTCTCGTCGATCACCTCGCCCATCAATCCGCCCAGAGCATCGATCTCACGAACAATCTGGCCCTTGGCGATCCCGCCAATAGCGGGGTTGCAACTCATCTGTGCCACCGTGTCACAGTTCATTGTCAGCAACGCGGTCCGTGCCCCCACGCGTGCCGCTGCCAACGCGGCCTCACAGCCCGCGTGCCCGGCACCGACGACCACCACGTCGAAATCGTACCGTGCTCGACTCACACCATCCCTTTCTGCATTGCAAGCACGCAGCCTGGCTTTGCCGATACCATCAGGGGACCGTCAGACAACGCCCCCCGCTGGGTTGAAAACCACGCCACAAACTTCATACTCCCGGTCTACCGCTTAGTTCCGATCGTCTCGAACCTCCAGAGAGGAGTCAACTGATGGCTGATATACGTACGGGTGCTGTGACACTGAAGGGTGGCCCCATTGATTTGGCCGGTCCGGCACTGGCCGCCGGTGCCCCCGCGCCAGAATTCACACTCCAGAATTCAGATTTGGGTGACGTCACTCTTGCCGACAGTGCTGGCAAGACTCGCATCATCGCCACAGTGCCGTCCCTGGACACTCCGGTCTGCCACGAGGAAACGAAAAAATTCAGCGACGCAGTCGGGAGTCTCGAGAACACCGAGGTGCTGGTTGTCAGCATGGATCTTCCGTTCGGCCAGAAGCGCTGGTGTGGAGCCGAGGGAGTCGACAACGTGACAACCCTCAGTGCCCATCGCTGCACCGGCTTCGGAGAGGGCTATGGCGTGCTGATCGCCGGCGGCCCGCTCGACCGCTGCCTGGCCCGCGCTGTCTTCGTCGTTGATGGTGCTGGCACGCTCACGCATGTTGAGTACGTGTCCGAAATCGCTGATCATCCCGACTACGATGCGGCCCTCGCCGCTGCCGGATAATCAGCGTTCAGTCGAACAGTTGGCCCTGTTGCGAACTGTCGGGTTCCCCGTCAAGCGTCAGGCCCAGGTGGGCCAGTGCCGCGGCGGTGATCATGCGCCCACGCGGTGTCCGCTGAACGAACCCGACCCGCAGCAGGAACGGCTCGACCTCGTTCTCGATCGTTTCTCCCGCGATATTCAGGCTGTGCGCGACTGCCTGCATCCCGGCCGGACCGCCACCAAAGACGGTCGCCAGGATCTCCAGGTACTTGCGATCCAGGCTGTCCAGCCCTAGCTTGTCGACCTCGAGCATCTCAAGTGCCTCGGCAGCCAACACGTCAGTGATGGCTGGATGACGACCGGCATCGGCGAAGTCACGGGTCCACCGGAGCAAGTTATTGGCCTTTCGGGGCACTCCCCGGCTACGCCGAGCAATGGCGACCGCCGCCCCCTCTTCAATCTCGGCCCGCAATTTTCTTGCATTGCGGCGGATGATCTCGGTCACGTCATCGAGTTCGTAGAAATCCAGGTGCTCGCGATTGACAAAACGGTCTCTCAACGGAGCTGTCAACATCCCGCTACGGGTCGTTGCGCCAATCACCGTGAAGGGCTCCAATGCCATGTTGATCGTACGGGCATTGAGTCCCTCTCCCAGCGTGATGTCTATCCGGAAATCCTCCATCGCCGGATAAATGAACTCCTCGACTGTCGGTGGCAAACGGTGAATTTCGTCAATGAACAACACCGAGCCACGGCCGGCGTTGGTGAGGTAGGGAAGCAAGTCCTTGGGGGCACTCAGAGACGGGCCCGAGGTGATCTGAACATCGACACCCAGTTCACGTGGGAGAACCGTTGCCAGGGTGGTCTTGCCGATTCCCGGGGGACCATCCAGGAGCAGGTGCGAGAGCGGGTCACCGCGGCGGCGAGAGGCTTCGAGAACGATCCTGAGCCGTTCCACGACCTTCCGCTGCCCAACAACATCGTCAAGAGTGAGAGGTCGAAGATGATCGTCGAGATGGCCGTCATCAAGGTTGATGGCCGTTCCAACGTCGGCGTTTTTCTCCTGAGACACTCCCTCGGGCGGATCGGGAATCCCGTCACCGGGTTCAGGACCTCTTAGCACGGGATCTCGCGGCATCAGCCGGCCACCTCGGCCAGGATCTCATCGGGAATATTGAAGTTCGCCGTGACGCTCTGCATATCATCCTGGTCCTCGAGCGCCTCGAGCAGATTCAAGACTTTCTTGCCATTGGACACGTCCAGATCCACGGTGCTTTGCGGCACGTGTGCGATCTCGGACACTTCCGTCGCAATCTCGGCTGCCTGCAGAGCGTTGAGAACTCCCTGGTAGGACTCCACCGAGCACGTCACGCGGAAGACCTCTCCGTCGTCCTGGACATCATCCGCACCGGCCTCGAGAGCCAACTCGAAGAGTGTCTCTTCATCGGCAACGGACTTGGAAACGGTGAACAGCCCCTTGAGTTCAAACATCCACGACACACAGCCGGTGCTGCCAAGGTTTCCACCGGCCACCTCGAAGATTTTCCGGACTTCACCCGCTGTACGATTTCGGTTGTCGGTCAATGCGACACACAGGACCGCAACGCCAGCAGCCCCGTACCCCTCGTAGACAATCTCAATAAAGTTGTCGTCGCCGTCCGCGCCACAGCCCTTCTGGATCGCCCGCTCGATGTTGTCCTTGGGCATACTCGCTTTGCGAGCCCGATCAATGGCATACCGCAGAGTGAGATTGCTGTCAGGATCACCGCCACCAGCCTGCGCGGCGACAATGATGGCACGGCTGAGCTTTCCAAAAAGCTTGCCGCGTTTCTTGTCGGCCAAGCCCTTTTTGTGCTTGATTCCGGCCCAATGGGAATGGCCTGCCATGACACCCTCGTCTCGTCCGGCCCCCCGGTTCCATCACCCACCTACTTGCCGGGTGGTTTGACCGGTTCGCCTGCGTCCTTGAGTTTCTGTTCGAGCCGCCCGATCAACTTCTTATCAGGTCGCTTGTCCTTGCGAGCCAACTCGAGCGCCTTCTTCCAATTGTCGACTGCCATTTTTTTCTGGTCCAGTTTTTCCAGGCAGTCTCCCAAATGCTCCAAGATCGTGGGATCCTCGCCCTCGCGATCAGCCGAAGCCTTCTTGAGGTACGTGAGTGCTTCCTCGTACTTGGCCCGCTTGTAGAGCACCCAGCCCATGCTGTCCTGGTAGGCGGAATTGTCCGGCTCGGCCTTCAAGGCCTTACGAATCATCTTCTCAGCCTGCTCGAGTTTCTTCCCCTGGTCGGCATACAGGTAACCCAGATCGTTGTTCACAGAGGGATTCTCGGGGTCCTCGGCAAAGACCTCCTCGAGCACCCTCTCGCCTTTTCGAATGTCCCCCTGTTCAACATAGATGTTTGACAAGGAGAACTGGCAGCGACGAATAACGCTCTTGTCTTCGGGAAATTGCTTGATCACCCGCTCAAACAACGGCACGGCCTTGTCCCACTGCCGAGCGTGGTAGTGAATCCACGCCTCCTGGTAATGCAACAACGGATGATTGCTCGTGCGCCGCGCTTCTCCGATGGCGGCCAACGCCTGGGCAGTCTTCTCTCCAAATTCATACGCCTGCGAAAGTTGGAAGAGGAACTGGGCCTTGAAGACCTCCAAAGCGCGATCGTCGGCAGCGGCCCGCAACAGCGAGGCCGCAGGAAGATATTTCTCGTCCACCATCAGGGCACGGGAAAGGCCCTCGACGTGACGGCGGAGTTGGTCCAACAAAACACGATCCTTTACGTCTCGTGTCCCTTTCTCGGCCAACAGGGCCCATCCCAACAGGGTCGCGGCTGACTCTTTTTTCTCGAGTTGTATTGCCAGTCGAGCAGCCACCAGTCGTCGCGCAAAGGGCGCTTGCCCCTGGTCATCAGCCGCCTGTTTGGACGCCTCGGCCAGAAGATCCTTTTGCAGTTCTTTCTGTTCGGCAATCGCCTTGAGTTCGACATCCAATCGCTTCACGTCGCCACGCGAATCCACCGCCATTCCGAGAAATTCGAGCAGTTCCTTCGCTCGACCACCACGTCGATGCAAAACCGCCAATCCCCAGTGACCGGCCTCTTTGTCAACCGGATTGGCCTTGGCCAATCCCTGTTCATACAGGGACTGCGCCTTGTCATATTTTTCGACAGCCACATACTGGTCGGCCAAAAAGATTTTCAACGACGAATTGTCGGGATCGTGTGCCGCCAGTTTTTCGAGTTGCTCAGTCAACTGGTCAGACTTTTTGAGCCCCTTGAAGATACGGGCAAGCAACTCGTAAGCAGCACGCCCCTTGGATGTCTGCTTCTTGTCAAAATAAACCTGCAGTTCAGTCAGTGCCTCGTCATATTTTTCCGTCTCGGTGTAGACCCGGGCAATGTTGAATCCAAGCGTCGCCGGATTGCCCTGCCCTTGTTTGGCCGCCGCTCGGAAGGCTTCGACAGCCAGGTCCATCCGCTTGGCCACCAGGAACACCTCGCCCATTCTTTCGTACGAGGTCGCCGGATTGGCCAACAAAGTCCGCCTGGACCGATCATCCAGTTCATAAGCCCCGGGGTTCTTCAACGCGGCAAACACCACTTCGAAACAACTCGAAGCAGCCTTCGCCTTGCCGGTTCCCATGTAAATCAGCCCGAGATCTCTCATCACGTTGACGAAAATCGCCGACTTGTGATTGATCGCCTTGGAACGACGGGCCTGCTCGAGCAACCCAATGGCTTCCGGCAACTTTTGTTGACGGATCATCTGCCGAGACAACCACCGCAGCAGTTGATAGTCATCGGGGTTGAGCGACACGGCCTTCTGGGCGTATCCCACCGCATCATCAACCCGATTCAAACGCAAGGCGACCTGAAGCATCTCGCGATAGATGGCAACCTGCTTGGGATCCTGCTTGACGGCCTTTTCGAAAGCAGCCAATCCTCCCTTGAAATCGCCTTTCGCAATTCGGTAACGACCGGTCATATACCAGGCCCGAGACAGTGAACGAACCATGCCGGGCTTGGTTGTCTTAAGCCGCTTGGAATCCAACGGTCGCGCCGGATCGTCTGTCACCTGCTGCTGCAAACCGGACTTCTCTCCCTTGACTGTCGGAAGAGGAGGTGGCGGCGGAGCCGACTGGGCCATCACGCTCGATGAAAGTAACAACAACGCGAAAAACGATCGGGTCATCGGTCTGTCCCTGCCAGAACCCGTTTCACACACGCGACCTGTTGCGTCTCTCAAGACGTGGGAAACGGTGCCGGCATTGTAACCATTGCTGGAGAACGCGACTACGCCCAAGCCGAACGACCGTGATAACTCTGGCCGCGATTTGCTTATCGCTTCGCAGTCTTCTTCGCAGCAGTCTTCTTCGCAGCAGTCTTCTTCGCAGCAGTCTTCTTCGCAGCAGTCTTCTTCGCAGCAGTC
>PBOU01000087.1 GCA_002724415.1 Planctomycetaceae bacterium | reverse complement strand
CAGCTGGTGGCATGCCGGGTGCAGCTGGTGGCATGCCGGGTGCAGCTGGTGGCATGCCGGGTGCAGCTGGTGGCATACCGGGTGCAGCTGGTGGCATACCGGGTGCAGCTGGTGGCATGCCGGGGGCAACTGGTGGCATGCCGGGGGCAGCTGGTGGCATGCCGGGAACGGGAACTGTTCCAGGCATGGGCATCATTCCCGGGGTGGGCATCATGGGGGCCATCGGTACCCCGGGAGGAGGCATCATGGGGGCAACTGGCATGCCGGGCATACCCATTGGCATTCCTGGTACTCCGGGCATCATCGCGGCCGGGTTGATACCAGGCATTGCCATGGGCTGTGGAGTTGGCGCGGGTGTGGCAGGCGTGGCCGCTTCTGCTGGTTTGCTGGAGTTCTGGACGGCGAGGGCTTGATCGGCTTTTGTCTTGGCACGTCGTGCCTGCTCGGCGTTTTTTTCTTTCTCGTGCTTCTGGGCCAGTTCGGGATTTGCAGCGAACAGCTTGGATCGTTCGGCGTCGGCGCGGCTGTCGATGGTCTTGACGAGACTCTTGACCTCCTCCTCGCTGTCCAGCTGTTCGATCGGTTCCTCGGTTTCCTCGAGAAAGAATCGTGTGTTCCGGATTTCAGCGATCAGGTCTTCCATGCTCTCGAAACGATCGGCGGGCGTTTTGCCCATCAATCTCAGCACCAGCCTATCAAGTTCGGGGGCGACGTTTTCATTGAGGAGCGAGGGAGGCGGTGGCTTGGTCGCCAGGTGCCTCTTGAGCAGGTCGGTGGGCGATGAACCGGTGAATGGAGGTTGACCGGCCAGGACCTCGTAGAGCGTCACGCCCAGGCTGTACATGTCGGTCTGGGGAACCGCCCTTTGTTTCTTGATCGTCTCGGGTGCGATGTAGGTCCGGGTGCCCTGGATGATCGAGTGTTTCTTTTTGATCTTGCACGCCAGGGAAAAGTCGATCAGCCGAGATTCAGAGGACTTGGTCAGCAGAAGATTGTCGGGCTTGATGTCGCGGTGCACCCATCCTTGTGAGTGGACATACCCGAGTGCCTCGCAGATCTGCTCGAGCATCTTCTGCAGCCGGCGTTGTGTTCCCTCGGGGTCGGTTGTCATGGCGGCCTTGAGGTTCTGGGACCGGAAGTGGTCCATGGTGAAATACGCGATGGGATCTTTCACCGGCAGGAGTGTCTGGGCCTTGAATTTCATTTCGTGGACTTGCACGAGGTTGGGGTGCTCGAGCAATTGTCCGAGTTTGAATTCCTGTTTGAACTGGGCCAGGATTGTCTTGGAACTCTTTTCTGTGGCGGTGTTGAGGATTTCTTCACGGATCAGCTTGAGCGCGAAGTTTTTTCCAGTGCCGTCCTCGATCACTTCGAATACATCGCTGACCTGGCCAGCGGCGATGTCACCAATGACGGTGAACTGATCAATCTTGAATACGTCGTCAGACACTGGGTCCGCCCTGCCAATGGCAACGGATGGAGTGACCTAAGTCACTGTCGGCACAATCTTTGGCCACAGAGAAGACCAGCTTAAAAGCGGTTTGGAAACGTGTCAACAGGTTCCGTCACGGCCTTGTGAACACCGGCAGACTCCACGATGATGTGAGTGATGTCATTCCGCCTTCAACTTTGGGGGGGGGATGGCTGAACAGACTTTCAGGCCACGAAACGAGGAATGAGCCGTGAAGTGTCGACTGTTGTCTCTGGGGCTGGCGTGTTCAGTGTTGGTGTCCGCGGCACGGGCCGAGGTGATTGAACTGAGATTCACGGGAACGCTGTCTCCCCGGAGATCAACGCTCAAGGCTCCGGAAAAACAATTCACCCTGTACTGCCTGGTTGATCGCACCGCGGCGACGGCCGATTTCGTGATCGAAGAACAGGGGCCGGGGCGATGGTCGTGGCCGGAGCGATATGGTCGCGTGGGCCTGGTTGGAGCGACGAAACCGGGAATCCGTGTGCTCTATGATCATGACGGCACGTTGTATCCCCAGGTGGTGCAGCGGCCTGTGTTCGAGTACCTCGGCAAACTCAAACCCGGAACCAGCTGGGAAGTCGAGCGAACGAAATACGCGGTGGCCGGTTCGCAGACGAAAAAGAATCGACAGTGCTGGCGGGTCGAGTTGACGAATCGTTTTGGTCGCAGCGGGTCGATCTGGGTCGAAAAGTCGACCGGTCTGGTTGTGGCCGCTTCGCGTCGAATTGTGATGGGACGTGGTGATGAATTCCTGCTGGACATGGAGATCGTTTCACAGAAAACTGTCGAGCCGGAACGCCTGGCGTCGCTGCAGAAGCCCTGGACAACCCTGCTGGACATCCAGAAGGGATTGAAACGCAAGCCCAACACGACCCGACCCGAATTGACCGCCGGCCAGATTGGGGGAGTCAAGGCGAAGATCGGTCAATTGACTGGTGAGGCGCGGTCGACACCATTTGCCTCGCTGGTTGCCGTGATTGCCAAGGATATCAACGGGCAGTCAAAACGGGCGGCCAGCGTGGAGGAATTGGCCAAGCAGAGGGTCGGCAAGCCGGCCCCCCGGTTCAAGCTCTCGACCATCGATCGCAAGACGATCGATTCGAAGGGCTTGGCTGGCAAGATCGTCGTGCTGCATTTCTGGAGCTACAAGGGGGACAAGCTCGTCGAGCCTTATGGCCAGGTGGGGTACCTCGATTTCCTTTATGGAAAACGGCGTCGGCTGGGAGTCGAGGTGGTTGGGGTGGCGGTCAACCCATCATTCGACAACCCGCAGAGGGCCAGGGCTGCATTGAGATCCGTCAAGAAGCTTCGCGAGTTCATGAATCTTGGTTACCCGATCGCCACAGACAGTGGCGAGGTACTCGAGATGTTTGGCGATCCGCGGGAACTCGACGCCACGCTTCCTCTGTGGGTGGTGATTGGCGCGGACGGCAAGGTGGTGAACTACAAGGTGGGCTTTTATCGGATCAAGGCCGACGAGGGCCTGAGACAACTCGACGAGCAGCTCATCCAGTTGATCCGTGCGAACCGGAAGAAAACCTCGAAGAAGTAGTCCGACCTGTTATTCGGAGATGCCGGCGCCATCGCG
This sequence comes from Planctomycetaceae bacterium, assembly GCA_002724415.1. Lineage (GTDB taxonomy): Bacteria > Planctomycetota > Planctomycetia > Planctomycetales > Planctomycetaceae > UBA8437. The sequence goes on along the minus strand of PBOU01000087.1, from coordinate 18,248 downwards.
GCCATCGACCTCGGCCAGGTAAGCCAGCAAACGGTCCCGTTCGTCGGTCAGTTGCCGCACTCTCAGCAATGACTTCACGCGGGTGGTCAGTTCGAGTCGATTGACCGGCTTGGTCAGGAAATCGTCGCATCCGGCCTCGACCGCTCGCTCGATGTCGCCCATTTCGTTGAGGGCAGTGACCATCAGGATCGGGATCGTGTTGGTGGCCTCGGCTTCCTTGAGTTGCTGGCAGACCTCGTAGCCGCTGAGTCGCGGCATCATGATGTCCAGGAGCACCAGGTCTGGCTCAAATGCCTGGACCTGGTCGAGCGTTTCCTGTCCGTCGGTGGACATTGCGATCTCGTATCCCTCCCCGACGAGGTACGCCTCGAGCAACTCGCGGTTTTGCTGGTTGTCATCGGCGATCAGCAGTTTCGGGGGACGGTCGGATGAGGAGCCTGGCGTGGACACGGGCGGGACGATCTCCGCAAGGGAAAGGGCCTGGGGAATCCAACGGCGAGAGTATAGTCAACCTTCGGTTGGGCGGGTATCCCAGCCCGGTGGCAAGCGGTCGATCCGTTGGCGGGTCAACTGCCCCGCCCTGCCCTGCCGGTCACCGGGGCCGAGTTCCCTGTCGAGGCGACAGAGGTCATCGAGCGTGTCGATGTCATACCATCCGTCCAGTTCGACAAACGGTGTGCCGCTGGCGATCAAGTGGTCTCGCGTCTGTTGCCACACCTGCGAGGTGCTCCAGTTGATCCGTTCGTACAGGCCCGGGATCTCCCGTCGCTGGCCGATCAGCACGTAACCACCGTCGTCGGCCGGGGCCACAACGACATCGACCCGGTCGAGTGCCTCGAAAGCCGCCTGGATCATTTCAGTGGGAAGTGTGGGGCTGTCACTTCCGATGACGACCACCCGGTCGTCGCTGAAGGGGGCCAGGTGATCGGAGATGACGCGGGCGAGTCGTGTGCCGAGTGATCCGCCGGGTTGTGTCCACAGTTGAAAGCGTTCAGCCGAGAGGGTCTCGAAGAAGGATCCGGCCGCGTCGTTGTCGGGCCAGGTGGCCAGGACCTGGCGGTCGGCAGAGCCGTCGAGGCGAACGACAAGGTCCTCGAGAAATGCCTCGGCCAATTCGGCAGCGGCCTGGCCACCCAGTGACGCAGCCAGTCGTGTCTTCACCGTGCCGGGCACGGGGTGTTTGGCCATGATCACCAGCGTGTTCATCGTGGTGATTCCATCCAGCACGCGGACTCAGGCGGTTCCGCCACGCGGTAACGTGGCGTCAATCAGTCGTCTCAGCAGCAGGACATCAACCTGTCCGCGGAATCGTTCGCGGCCGTCGATCACAACGACCGGGACAGATTCACCATACCGCTGGACCAGTTGGGGATCTCCGTCGATGTCGACCTCGGAGATGTCGGAAAGGTATTCGACGTGCATCAATAGCGTTTCACGAGCCTGATGGCAGAGATGGCAGGACGAGCGGGTGTAGAGCACGACGGAGTCAAACCGCAGGCCAGGGATTTGTGCCCGCCAGGCGAGATCCCGTGCCTCACCGGGTTGCCGTAGGAGCAAGACGGCGAAGACTGCGAGGATGAGTGCTGCCAGCAGGCCATAAGCTCCGGCGTGGGGGATGTCCAATCGGGCGGGGTCGATGATCGCCGAAAAGAAAAAGAGCACCGTGGCCAACGACAACAGCACCGATCCCAGTCGGGGCCTCCAGGATCCGTCGATCTGGCCCGTTTCCAGTTCCAACTGGTGACGGATGTCATCGTCGTGGGATGCGGTCACGATGCGGTTGGCTCCACTGGGAACAGGTTGCTCGACACTTCGGACTCGGTTGCTGGTGGTTTGTCTGCAATTCTCGCGGTCACACAAGCCCACGAGGTGGAACCGGCCTGGATGGTCGCCACGGATGGAACCAACGTCCTGGCGGGGCAACTCGGCTTGCGAGCGGGCGGGAGTATACCAAAGGGCGAGGGCATATGTTAGATTCGAAACAGGGCATGCGAGGCGGGCAATTGAGGATTGGCAGCAGGTAGGCTGGATGGCGTTGAAGTTCACCGTCGAGTCGTTTCTCAACCTGGTCAGGCAGAGCCGACTGGTCGATGCCGAACGGCTCGAACAATTGGTGGCCGACTTGCCCGCCGATGCCGATTCGCAATCGGTTGCCGACATGCTTGTCGCATCCGGAGCGTTGACTGAATGGCAGGTCGACAAACTGCTCAAGGGAAAGCACAAGGGGTTTTTCCTTGGCAAGTACCGGCTGCAGTCTCTGCTGGGCAAGGGCGGGATGAGTTCGGTCTACCTCGCCGAGCACGTCTTGATGCGCAGGCGGTGCGCGATCAAGGTGCTGCCGCACAAGAAGGTCAATGACACAAGCTATCTCGAGCGTTTTCATCGGGAAGCCCAGGCTGTTGCGTCGCTGGATCNCCCGAACATCGTCCGGGCCTACGATGTCGACCGCGAGGTCGACGGCACCACCGAAATTCACTTCCTNGTGATGGAGTATGTCGAGGGCCACAGCCTGCAGGAACTTGTGGCCGACACGGGGCCGCAGGCGTTTCGTGATGTGGCTGATTTTATCCGGCAGTCGGCTCGCGGGTTGACCCACGCTCACGAGGCCGGGCTGGTTCACAGGGACATCAAGCCGGGCAACCTGCTGGTTGATACCGAGGGAGTCGTCAAGATTCTCGACCTGGGGCTGGCGAGGTTCTTTGAGGAGAATGACGAGAATCCGATCACTCTGCGGCACGACGAAAAGGTGCTGGGAACCGCGGACTACCTGGCTCCCGAGCAGGCTCTGGACAGTCACCAGGTTGACGCGAGAGCAGACATCTACAGCCTGGGCTGCACGATGTATTTCCTGTTGACCGGCCGGCCTCCCTTCAACGAGGGGACATTGGCACAGAGGCTGATGTGGCACCAGACCAAGGAACCGGCGGCAATCGTCGAGACGCGGGCGGATGTTCCCGGCCAGTTGGTCGACGTCGTGGCCAGGATGATGGCCAAGGACCCTGCCGACCGGTTCCAGACAGCTGTCGAAGTCGGTGAACAGCTTTCCGTTTGGCTGGATGGTGGCGCNGCCACCACGGTTCCTACAGCCCCACCAGTTGCAGCACCTGTCGCCCCACCTGTTGCNCCACCTGTTGAGCCACCTGTTGAGCCACCTGTTGCAGCCACCTGTTGCAGCNACCTGTTGAGCCGGTGACGCCGGCCGTTGATGATCTCAATACGGCAGAAACTGCCGAAATAGTGGCCTCTGACACCGAATCTCCGATGGCAGCTTCGGACGACCGCGATTTGGTCGATTTTCTGTCATCGCTAGGAGAAGACACTCCTGCGGCGCCGATTGGTGAGCGTGATGTCGAGGATGAGGTGGATCGTGTGGGCGAAAATTTGTCACCGGTCGTGGCCGCGCCAGATCCCTCCTCCCCTGCCCCGCCCGCTGAAGCTCTCGTCGAGAACGAAGAGCCCCCGGGTGACTTTCTCGAACTCGACACATCCTCTCGTGGCACCACGTCCCGGTCTCAGCCTCGTGGTCGTTCAACGAAGTCCGGTCGCGGTGGTCGAGGCGGTCGCGGTGGTTCCGGTCTCGGGATAAAGATTGGGCTGGGTGTGGTCGCGCTGGTGGTGATTGTGGCGATCGTGATGGCGTCGCTTGGTGGTGACGGTGGCGAAGCAGGCAACTCCGGGGGCGCGGCAACCGGTGGNGGTGATGCGGCCGGGAGCGGAAAAAGTGGAGAGGACAAAACTGGCGGCGACGGTGGCCAGGTGGNACCGCCACAGGTGGCCAAGGCCAAACGAACACTTGAGGTTGGTCCCGACGCCGAGTTCAAGACGATCACTGCAGCACTGGATCACATTCGTGAACATCGGTCGGGCTACCGCGAGAGTTCGCGACGTGTCCAGGCCACGATCAATGTCCTGGGCGGACAGACCTATGCCGAGTCGGTCAATATTGATGGCATGGCGCAGAAATGGCCGACGGGGATCGAGATTGTCAGCACCGGCACCGAACGGGCCGTGATTGCTCCGCCCGGCCAGAAGCCGGGGATCCAGTTGGCAAATGTTGAGCACATCCGGATTGCTGGATTCAAGATCGCGGTTGCTGGAAAACCCTCCGGAGTGGTTCTTGTCGGTGTGCAGGATCGAGTGCAACTGGAAGATCTCCATGTCAGTGGTTTCACCATGTCGGGCATCGATGCCCAGGGCGTGGCNGGAGATCCCAGCCAGGATGTCTTGCAGATGACCGGCCTGTTCCTGAAAGCTGGAAGCCCGAAGGCCGTGGGCCTGAAATTTTCAGCGGGTCCCTACGACACCAACACGCACATCAGGGTCCGCAGGTGTCGGGTGATCGGACCGGTTCGTGCCGGCTTGGAATTGACCACTCACGTGGTGGACCTGACGGTTCAGGAATCGATCGTGCAGGCGGCCNAGGCCGTGATNCTGTTTTCCGGNAACAATCGTCGGTGGCGAAATNTCACGATCCGAAACAACACGTTTGCTGACGTGGACCGTGGCCTGGTGTTTGAGCACATGCCCATGGACAACTCGGACAACGTCACGATACGCCGCAACCTGTTCTTCCAGGTGGGTGGTCCGGAGTGCCTGGTCGAGAACAAGTACGTGGAATTGCAGTTCAGCCAGATGTTCAGCACGGCTGGTGCGATTGGTGANAACTGGTCGACCCGGTCTGAGGCAGCGGACGTGAAGAAAGGGGAGCGGGAATTGATGTTGCCGGGGCTGAAAAAACAGCGGAAGGTGACGGTGGAGTTTTCGTCGACTGACCCCACCGTGTCCGATTTTCTCGAACCGCGTGCCGGTTCTTTGCCCCGTCGTGGAGCAGGTGATTCCAAGGACCCGGCCTTCATCGGAGCGCAGCCGTTTCGCCAGCGCTAGTTGTCCAGGCCGCGTTCGTTTCGGATCCGCTTCACCTGGCTCATCATCTGGTCAATCANCCCGGCGTTTNCATCCAGCGCGGTGTACTCGACCACGTGTGTCCAGGTGTTGACGGCGACGGCGGACACGGCGACCAGCAGGTGCAGCGTGGCTGCCGACAATCCCAGCCAGCCGGTGAAGCCCACCGGGGAGGCCGGATCGGCCGCGGCACCGAGTGTGCCGGCGACCAGCAGCAACAGGAAGCCGGCGACGATAGTCATGATCGTTCGGTACTTCAATTTTTTGCTGGCGTGGAAGCAGTCATCGTCCAGCGAGTAGGCTCGNGCCGTTTCTTCGAACCAGCGTCCGGTGCCGATGAAGTAGGTCATCACCAGCCCATGGACGAGCGTGGCGAACAGCATGCCGCCGATTGAGGTCCAGAGGTGGTAGTCGACCTGGTGGCTCAATTTCGCATCGGCGGCATTCTCGATGCCGAGCCCCAGCAGCAATGTGCCACTGAGTAAAAGCGTGCTGAGAACAGCGAGTGGCAGGAAGATTGTTTTCACGGTCTCGNGNGNGGGACTCTGGAAACGGTGGTCACGGGCGGTATGCTGGTCGCTGCTGATGATACGCGATGCACGGGGAAACGGGGAAGTCGATGCAGATCACGAAAATCACGAGTCACCAGGTNGAGATCCCGTTGAAGCCGGCTCGCCGGATGATTTCCTCGCTTGGCCAACACATCGTTTCGCGTTATGTCCTGGTCCGGGTTGAGACGGATGCGGGCATCGAGGGGGCGGGTGAAGCAACGGTGATGGCCCGTTGGAGCGGTGAGACAGCGTGGGGGGCCCAGGCCATCATCGANCACGTGTTCACCCCCCTGTTGATCGGGTGTGATCCGCTGGATATTTCCACNATCGATCACCTGATGGATCGGGCGGCAGCGGGAAACTGGTTTGCCAAGAGCGCGATCGAAATGGCCTGCTGGGACATCAGTGGCAAGGAGGCTGGGAAACCGGTTTTCGAGTTGCTCGGCGGTGCGGTGAGACCGCTGCCGATCACCTGCAGGTTCTCGATGGGAGCCTATCCAATCGACCGCGCTCGTCAGCGGGCAGCGGAATTGGTCGAGGAAGGTTTCACGACGATCAAGGTCAAGGTGGGCACCGATATTGATGCGGACGTGGAGCGAGTGGCGGTGGTGAGGGAAACGATCGGGCCGGAACGCGACCTGGTCATCGATGCCAACGCCGGTTGGGATGCTCCCACTTCGATTGCCGCAATGGAACGCATGGCCGATCTGAATGTGGGCCTGTTTGAACAGCCGACCACAAACGGTGATTTTCATGCGTTGGCCGAGGTTCGCCGCGCGATCGATTGTCCCGTGATGGCTGACGACATCGTTTTCGATTTGCCCGATGCGTTGGAGTGCATCCGTCACGAGGCGTGTGACGTGATCAGCCTGTATCCCGGCAAGAACGGTGGCATTCGCAAGGCATGGGAGATTGCCGCGTTGGCCGAGGAACACGGTGTTGCCTGCAGTATCGGGTCGAACCTGGAATTGGACGTGGCGGCCGCAGCAATGTGCCACCTGGTGGTGGCGTGTCCCAACATGCAGGTCGAGACCTACCCGGGCGACATCCTGGGGCCTGACTACCACGAGGCTCGCGTGGCGACCAACCCGATCGTCGTGAACGGGCCGGTGATCGAGACTCCCACCGGTCCGGGCCTGGGGGTCGATGTCGACTGGGATGCTGTTGCGGGCATGGCACCCGGTTCAGACTGATCCGTCGGTGTCCGGGGTGTCGTCCAGGCGGATTCGGATGCTGGCTGCGTGTGCGGTCAGGCCCTCGACTTCAGCCATCCGGCAGGCGTCCTCTGCATCGGCTGCCAGTGACTGGCGGTCGTACCGGATGACGCTCGATTGCTTGAGAAAGTCGTTGGCCGACAGTCCGTTGGCGAACCTGGCGGTGCCGCCGGTGGGCAGCACGTGCGAGGGGCCAGCAATGTAGTCTCCCAGGGCGACGGGCGTGAAATGCCCCATGAAAATCGCACCGGCATTCTGGACGCGAGAAAGCACGGTGTCCGGATCCGCCGTCGAGATGTGCAGGTGTTCCGGGGCCATCCGTTCAGCCAGTTCAATTGCCTCGTCCCGGTCGGCCACTCCGATCAGGGCTCCAAACTGGTTGAGGCTCTGTCGGGCCAGGTCACCGCGAGGCAGTTGTTCCAGTTGTCGTTCCAGTGCCTCGTGAACCCCGGCGATCAGTGGTTCGTGCCAGGTCAACAGGACGCTTGCGCCGGGACTGTGTTCGGCCTGGGAGATCAGGTCGCTGGCCAGGAATCGCGGGTCGGCGGTTTCGTCGGCGATCACGACCACCTCGCTGGGGCCGGCGATTGAATCGATATCCACCTCTCCAAAGACACGTTGCTTGGCCAGTGCGACAAACAGGTTTCCGGGGCCGACGATCTTGTCGACGGGCGAGATTCCCTCGACTCCGTACGCCAACGCCGCCACCGCCTGGGCCCCACCCACGCGGTAAACCTCATCGATTCCCAGTTCGTGGCAGGCGGCCAACAGGTCGGTGTTGTAGCCACCAAAGTCGGTCGGAGGGACAACGACGGCGATCTGTTCCACGCCGGCCGTTCGCGCCGGCACGGTTGTCATCAGCAGGGTCGACGGGTAGGCGGCGGCTCCACCGGGAACGCACACCCCGATACGTCGCAGGGGGCGGAACCGTTGCTGCAATTCCACGGTGCCCCCCTCCCCTGCCCCGCCGGTTCGCTGTCGCGACACGGTCACGTTGGCCGGCAGCAGGCTCGACTGGAATTCGGCGATGTTGTCGCGAATCCGTCGGATCGTGGCCAGGAACTCGGGATTGGCCGACCGGTGAGCCTCCTGGAACTCGTCGGCGGTGACCCTGAGTGTTCCGGCGTCCAGGTCGGTGCCATCCAGTCGGCGGGTGTAATCCAGCAGGGCTTCAAGACCGTTGGAGGCGATGTCGTGGCAGATGCGGTCGACGACCTGTTGAGGCGAAAGCGGCTCACCGAAGAGTTCCATGGTGCGGGCCCGCCCGGCCTCCGAGACGATATCGCCTCGCGGACTGAGCCTCTCACGGAGCCGGTCAATCAATGCTCCGGCCTCTTCGTCTCGCGTGTTGCAGGTGGTGATTTCAAGCGTCATCGGGTGCGACCTGGGATGTCGGGGACCGCGGCAGGGCTATCGTAGTGGCTCCCCGGCAGGCTGACCACACGATCGATGGTCGGGGCACCGTTGAAGAAGCTACCAGAGGAGGATTAGAGTGAGGGCAGGAATTGCAGGCGTTCCAAGAAAAACGAACTGAGGATCGGCGATGAGTGACCCGTTTATCAACATGTACAGCGACACTGTCACACGTCCCACACCCGAGATGCGGCAGGCGATCGCCGAGGCCGAGTGTGGGGACGACATGTCGGGTGATGACCCGACGGTGAACCGGCTGGAGGCGATGGTCGCCGAGCGGCTGGAGAAGGAGGCGGCGGTGTTCGCCTGTTCCGGCACCCAGTCAAACCAGATGGGAGTGCGGACTCATTGCCAGCCCGGCGACGAACTGTTGATCGCAGACACCGGGCATATCGCCAATTTCGAGGCGGGTGGTCCTGCGGTGCTGTCGGGAGTCACTTGCCGGTTGCTGCCCGGTGAGAACGGGATGATCGACGTCGACGATCTGGAGGGAAAGCTTCGGGCCGACAACCAGCACCTGTGCCGCACACGCCTGGTCTGCGTGGAGAACACGACCAATGCCGGCGGAGGTCGTCCGTGGTCGCTGGACCAACTCGATCGAGTCGGCCAGTGGGCTCACGAGAACGGTCTGAAAACCCATGTTGACGGGGCCCGGTTGTTCAACGCGTGCGTCGCCGGTGGCTATACGGCCGCCGAAGCCACACGACACTACGACACGGTTTCGATCTGCTTCTCCAAGGGGCTGGGTTGTCCGATGGGATCGATCCTGGTGGGGTCGGCCGAGGACATGGCAGCGGCACGACGGTCCCGCAAGCTCTTTGGAGGTGCCTTGCGGCAGGCGGGTATCGTGGCTGCCGCAGCCGTGTATGCCCTGGACCATCATGTCGACAGGATGGCCGATGACCACGCCAACGCCAGGGCCTTTGCCGAGGCGCTGGCCGAGCACGACGGAATTCGGATTGATCCGGAAGACGTGGAATCCAACCTGGTCTTTTTTGAGATTGATCCAGAGATTGGTGACGCCACGCAACTGGCCACCAAGGCACTGGAGATGGGAGTCAAGGTGGGGGCCAGCGGAGCTCATCGTCTCCGGGCCTGCACGCACCTGGACGTAGATCGTGAACAGGTGCTGGAGGCAGCGGCCATCATTGGCCGGTGTGTTGAGGCGGGCGTGGGGGATCTTGTGGGATCGGCGACGGGACCCTACAGCCGTGGATGAATCGACGGCTGGCCGACAAGGTATTGCCGAGCCGAATCAGGTTCCGGTATGATCTTCCCTACACCGGCCCTGATGACGGGTCGATGGACGAAACTCACCAGGAAACGTCGACATGGAAGTGACAGGTCCCGCACCGATCGGAGGCGGCCAGCCGCTGCAGCCGATCCAACCTCCCGAAACTGTGACCCCCGCCAGTGACGTGGCGCCCGCGGATGCCGTCGACCGGGTGGAATTTTCTCCCGAGGCGCAGGCTCGGGTCGAGGCTGGTGGCCCGGTTTCAGGTGCCGGGGCGGTTGCTGAGGTGGCGCCAGCGGGCACGGCCCTGCCGCCGTTGGCCGTTGATCCGTCGCACGCCAACTGGCTGGCCGAGCAGTCGCCTGCCGAGTCATCGGCGATTCTCGAGGGGCAAAGACGCTTCTGGATTTCCCAGGGCTACGGTGCAGAAGACGTGACGGCGCACCTGGCGGCTTACCAGGAAACTCTCGATCAGTTGAGAGCGACGGGCTAATCGCGGTGAGAGTCAATTGTTCGGGGAGATGGCGTGAGTGAGCTGGAAAATGTCTCGGTGGCTGTGTCGCCTCGCGACAAGTTCGGCGAGTACCTCTCGACCCGGAACAAGCGGCTGACCCGTGAGCGCGAATTGGTGCTCGAGCAGGTGTTCTCGTCTCACGAGCACTTCGATCGCGAGGAGTTGGTGGCGACATTGACGGCCCGAACAGACGGTCGCCGTGTCAGTCGTGCGACGGTGTACCGGACGTTGCAGGAATTGGAACGAGCGGGCTTGTTGCGGAAAGTGGCGCGGGCCAACGGGCGAGACGTCTTCGAGCACGATTATGGTTACCCGCAGCACGATCACCTGATCTGCAACGAGTGCGGAAAATTGATCGAATTTCCGGCAACGGAGATTTCCAAGGTGGTGGCCGAGGTGTCGGCTGCTCACGGGTTCCGTCAACGGGGGCACCGGCTGGAAGTCTACGGCATGTGTGATGAGTGCTGCCGTCCCCCGGAAGGACGGCACCCGAAGCTGGACATGATCTAGCCGCTGGCCGGGCATTTTCGTTTCCGTGAGATTCTGTTCCGTGTCGTATTGACACTGGTGGTTGTCGCCCTCGAATATGTCGCGCACTGTCGCGGGCCCTGACTGGTGGCAACCCGATCACTCGGAATCGAACCGCTGCCTCAGCTTCGGATTTCCAACCGTCCGAGTTGGAGGGAGTTCGATGGGGTTGGTGGCTTCCCTTCCCGTGGCGAGTGACTTGCGGTGGCCGACCGGCTGGCAGTTGTCGATCGATCCATCCACACGCGCCTTCCTGGATGTCCTCAGGCGGCTGAACCCGGGCGCCTACAACGAGGCCCGGGCCCAGGCCCAGTCGCAAGTGGACGAGTTGATCACCGGGGCGGTGCCCGGGAGCACCGATCAACCGGTGGACTACGAGGAACTCGCCGGGCGATTGGGGTTGGCCCCGTCTGGCTCCGACGACGTCGAAGACTCGGAAATCGACGAACTGTCGGGGTGAGTGGCGCGGTGCTCGCCCTGTTCTCGCAGGCGTCGTCCACGAACGGGGATCGTTCCGTAGAGTCGCACGATGGCCAGCAGTCCGCAGAAAGCTGCCAGTGATGATCCGCTCAGGATCGCCAGGCTCACCGCGTCCCCGAAGAGATTGCGGACGGCGAATCCACCCCGGGGTGCATCGTGAGGAAATAACCAGATCCATCGCCAGGCCAGCAGGACCAGGGCTGCTGCGGTGGCCAGGAACGGACCGTAGGGGACGAACGGGCGGTTGGTCAGCATTCTTGCGAGTACACCGACAACGATCCCGCAAAATGGGGCCAACAGGAAAATGAACAACACCGGTTGCCAGCCGACAAAGCTGCCGATCATTGCCATCAGCGTGACATCCCCCAGGCCCAGTGCCTCCCGGCCAAGCACCCACCTGGAGACCGCTCGGACCAACCATGTCAGGCCGCCGCCGCAGGCCATTCCCGCGGTACTCCAGGCCAGTCCGTGCCAGTGCCGGTGCTCACGAATCCACTCGGGAATCACCACGTTGCCGCCGTGCAACTGTTCGGATACCGGGTTCCAGTCCATCCAGAGATGAATCATCTGGAGGTCGCCGGACAGGGTCGCAGCGGCGACACCGATCAGTGTTCCGGGGATGGTGATCCCGTCTGGGATCTCGGTGTGGCGTAGGTCAATCCAGGTTGCCATCAGCAGCAACGCGAGCAGCACGCCGTGATATCCCAGCCGGATCCAGAGACTGACCGGGTCCGGCTGCACGTAGGGAATTTGCTGGCACCCGCCCAGGATCACCGCCATCGACAGCAGGACCCAGCCCAGTCCCAGGCCGGTTGCCATCCAGCCTTTTCCGGGACGATCGGCACCCACTCGGACGACCATCGTGTCCAGGCTCGGGGCAAACAAGACCCCCAGGACACCCGAGGTGGTGATGACCAGGAGAGCCAGCGGGACACCCAGTTGGCTAAACGGCATCGTGGATCCGACGCTCCTTGTTGGGATCGCTCGACTTGTTGGATCAGCTGAACCTGGGATCCGGCGAGTGAACTCTGTCCGGCAGATTCCGCCGGGTGACGGCATAAAACTTGCACAGGGTAGATGAAGGGGCCTGTTCTCCGGATGAGTGCCAGGCCCGAGCCGAATCCTAATGGACGTCGAGTTGAGGATCCAGAGGGGCCCGGCCGAGAACTGCCGTGGGTCGCATCCGAGTCGGCCACTGTTTCCAGGAGAAAAAGATCATGTCCAGAAGCCACTGGTCGGCCCTGGTGTTCCTGTTGAGCCTGCCGCCTGCCTCGGCGATTGCCGATGGGACGGGACCGGTGTCGTTGGACAACGCCGCGGTCAAGGCTGACACCGCGTGGGTGCTTGTTTGTTCGGCATTGGTGCTGATGATGACGGCACCCGGTCTGGCCCTGTTTTACGGTGGGCTGGTGAGAAAAAAGAACGTGTTGAGTGTCCTGATGCAGTGCGCGTCGCTGGTGGGATTGATGTCGTTCGTGTGGGTCGTGTGCGGTTACAGCTTCGCGTTTGGCAGCAGCGTGCTGGGCGGTTTTGTCGGCGGCACCGACTACCTGTTTCTGGATGGCGTGTTGGCGGAGTGGACCGATGGCATGCAGGTGGTGCCGATGGCCGGGTCGTTACCGAGGTCGGTTCACATGGTGTTCCAGATGATGTTCTTCATCATCACGCCGGCTCTGATTTGCGGTGCGTTTGCCGAGCGGATGAAGTTCTCGGCAATGTGCGTGTTCTCGGTTTTGTGGGGGGTGTTGGTGTACTGTCCGTTGGCCCACTGGGTCTGGGCCGATGACGGCTGGTTGAGCGTGGCCAACAGCGATGCGACGTTTCCCCTGCTGGATTTTGCCGGCGGAGCGGTGGTTCATCTCAGTTCCGGCGTCGCGGCGCTGGTCTGTTGTGTCATGATGGGGCCCCGGGTGGGATTTGCTCGCGAAGCGATGCCGCCACACAACCTGACTTACACGGCGATCGGAGCGGCGTTGCTGTGGGTTGGCTGGTTTGGATTCAACGCGGGCAGTGCCCTGGGGGTCAATTCGCTGGCGGCCAACGCGTTCGTGACGACCCACCTGGCCGGAGCGACGGGATTGCTGGGATGGCTGGCGATCGAGTGGATCCAGGGCGGCCGACCGACGGTCCTGGGGGCTTGCACCGGTGGAGTGGCCGGGTTGGCCTGCATCACACCAGCCTGTGGGGCGGTCAACCCCCTCTCGGGCCTGTTGATCGGGTTGATGGCTGGGGTCATTTGCTACGTGATGTGCACCAACATCAAGAATCGACTCGGTTACGATGATTCGCTGGATGTCTTCGGCGTACACGGGACCAGTGGCGTGGTGGGCCTGCTGATGGCCGGAGTGTTGTCCTCGCCGGCGGTGACCGGCGATCCACAGTACAACGGGTTGATCCACGGTGGCACCACCCAGATGGTGAACCAACTCGTGGGCCTGCTGGTCACCACGGTCCTGGCGGTCGTCGGCACGTGGGTGCTGCTGCTCGTGGTCCGGGCCACGACCGGGTTGCGAGTCGATCCGGATGCGGAGCGGGAGGGGTTGGATTTGAACCAGCACGGTGAAGAGGGATACATCTTTCTCTAGTCCATTTCTGACGAATTTAGAATAATCTAGGACACTTGCCTCACCGGCAGACAACCCGGTTGGTTGTTCGCCGGTGACGGTGACTCAACGCAACTCACACGGCGGGACCGATGAAGAAGATCGAAGCAATTATCCGTCACTTCAAGCTCGAAGAGGTCAAGGATGCTCTGACGGAGATCGGCGTGCAGGGCATGACCGTGTCGGAGGTCCGTGGCTTTGGACGTCAGAAGGGACACAAGGAGCAATACCGTGGAACCGAGTACACCGTCGACTTCTTGCCGAAGGTCAAGATGGAGGTCGTGGTGGCAGACGATGACACGGAGCGGGTGATCGAGGCGATCCAGCAGACAGCTCGAACGGGCCAGATCGGAGACGGCAAGATCTTCGTGATCGACCTGGAGAACATGATCCGCATCCGCACCGGAGAATCCGGTGAAAGCGCCCTCTGAATCGAGGCTGGAGCGGCACAGGGAACGGGTCCAGCGGCTGCGACGGTCGATGCAGGAACGTTTCGACCAGGGAGTCGACGCGGTCGACCTGGTCCAGTCGTTGGCCTTGCAGACGGATGGTTTCCTGGTCGAGTTGTTTGACGAGGCGGCCGAGGAATTCCCTGCCGGGGAGCGGTTGACTGGTTGCGGGGCGGTCCTGGCGATCGGAGGCTCGGGTCGGGCCGAATTGTCTCCCGGATCTGACGTGGACCTGCTGTTTCTCGACGGGAACAGCGGTAGAGAATTCGCCGAGTTCGCCTCGCAGGCGGTGCGAGACTGCTGGGACGTGGGCCTGCAACTGGGGCACAGCGTTCACACGGTTCCCGGAGCGATCTCGTTGGCGCGTTCGGAAATCGAGTTCGCCACGGCGGTGATTGAGGCCCGCTGGTTGTGGGGCGACCGGGCCCTGGCCGAGACGTTTCGGCAGACGTTCTGGCGACGGGTTGTGGCCCGGCGGCCGTCGCGATTTTATCGTGATTGTGTCGATGCGAGACGCGGCGAATGGGCTCGCCACGGTCGCTCGGCCAGTGAACTGGTGCCCGACGTCAAGCGATCGCCCGGAGGACTCCGTGACGTGCACCTGGTCCGCTGGCTGGGGTTTTGTCGATACGGGACAACCGATCTTTCCGAACTGGTCGAGGAGGAGGCGTTGTTGCCCCGGGAACGGGACACGCTGGTCGCGGGACACCAGTGGCTGACGGAGGTCCGCGTCGATCTGCATCTCTCGGCTGCTCGTTGCCAGGATGTGCTGACCCGTGATGAGCAGTTGCGGTTGGCGAAAAAACGAGGTGTTGAAGGGAGTTCAGCTCAGCGGCCGGTCGAACGTTTCATGCAGGACCATTTTCGCCACACCACCGCACTGGCTCGAGTGTCCGAACGGTTTGCCGAGCGGAACCGACCGCCCAGGCTGATCGACACGCTGGCCGACTGGTGGTGCATTCCTCGCCGGGTTGGCTCCTTCTGGGTCACGCGTCGAATGATCGATGCCGTCGAGGGGTTACGAGGCGAGGTCACCGCCACGCTGTCCGACGGGCTCCGACTGTTCGAAACGTCAGCCAGGTATGGAGTGGATCCGTCCCCGCAATTGCTGGATGTGCTCACCGACGCTGTTGGCGAGTGGACAGACGACATCACCGTTGAAGACCAGGCACGGTTCTTGGCGATCCTCGGTCAGACCGGTCGTGTTGGAACGACCTTGCGGCAGATGTTTCACACCCGGGTGCTCGATCAACTCGTGCCGGCAGTCAGCCACGCGCGGTGCCTGATGCAGTTCAACCAGTACCACAGTTTCACCGTTGACGAGCACACGTTTCGTGCTGTGGAGGCGGCCGAATCGCTGGCTGGAGAAGAGGGGCCGGTGGGGGCGACGTACCGGGCGATTGTTCGGAAGGACCTCCTGCACCTGGCCCTGCTGTTGCATGACCTGGGCAAGGGGTTTGACGAAGATCACAGCGAGGTTGGACGTCGGATCGCCCTGGAGACCGCCGAACGATTGGGGCTGGACAAGCCGGACACGGACCGACTGGTGTTCCTTGTCCATCGTCACCTGGCGATGGAGCAATTGGCCACGCGGCGCGATATCTCCGAACCGGGACTGGTGATGGAGTTCAGTCACGAGGTGGGGAGTCCCCAGACGTTGAGAATGCTTTACGCGTTGACAGCCGCCGACATCATCGCCGTGGGGCCCGGCAAGTGGACCGAATGGAAGGCCGAGTTGCTGACGGCGTTGTTTGATCGGGCCCTCGTGGTCCTGGGCGGTGAACGTCCGCGGTTTCGCCTGGAGGAACGGCTCGAATCGATCCGCCAACAGGTGCTGGAATGCTCGTCCTTTGCTGATGTTGAGCCGGGGACTGATGCTTCTCGCGATTGGACCGTCCGGCAACTCGCGGAGATTTCGTCTCACTATCTCGTCTCAACCCAGCCCGCGACGATTGCCGATGACCTCGTGGCAGTCAGGGGACTACAGGCCGATGATGTCCAGATCGACGGCACGTTCCAGCCGGAAAACGGAACGGTGCAACTGCGGGTGCTGGTTGGGGGTGATCATTCGAAGGGGTGTTTTCACCGGATCGCCGGGACCCTGGCTGCATTGCGACTGGAGGTGTTGGCTGCCGAAATCTCGACCGGCCTGGACAATGTCGCGATCGATCGATTTCACGTGGTCGACCATGACTTCGAGGGGCCTGTGACCGATTTTCGGATCGGTGAAATCGCCCAGGCGATTTCTGAAGGGGTGCGACGTCAGGTCACAGTGCGGGAACTCTCGGAACGTCACCGGGTATTCGGTTCGATCGGGAGTGGCGAGCCAGTTTCGGATCATCCCACGCGCGTTGTGGTGGATGTCCAGTCGTCGCCCACCCGGACAATTGTCGACATTTTCGCGCATGACCGGCCCGGCCTGCTCTACATCATCTCGCGGACACTGTTTCAACTGGGGTTGTCGGTCGAGTTGGCTCGGATTGCCACGCATGTTGACCAGGTGGTTGACGTGTTCTACGTGGTGGATCGAGACGGGAACAAGGTCGAGGACAGCTCGAGACGCGACGAGATTGTCAGTCGACTTGGCTCGGCGATTGCCCATCTCCAGAACCATGGACTTTCGGCCAGCGCGGTGGCGGCGACAGAGGAGCGGCCGATTGAAGAGTCTTCGGATGACTCGTGAACTCACGAATCAGGGGAGATGGCAGTCGAGCAGGGTCATGCCATTGCTGCTGTCCAGTCGGATGGCCTGGACGGCAGCGGGGATCAACACGGTTTGACCGGTCGTGAGATCGATTCGATCGTCGTTGGTTTCCAGTGAACCGGTTCCGTCGATCGCCGTCAGGATCCGGCAGCGATCGTCGTTGTTGAGGCTCGTGGGTCCGGAAATGTGGTGTTGCACCACTTGGAATTCTCGACGATCGACAAGGTGTACCGGTTGGGTGGGATTGGCCGGGGCCGGTGGCGAGGTGACAATCGGAGCGGCATCAAAATGGATGGCTTCCAGGCCTCGCTGGAGATCAACTCGCCGCGGGGTGCCATCGGTATCAGTCCGGCCCCAATCGTAGAGCCGGTACGTGGTGTCGCTGGACTGCTGGATCTCAGCCAGGACGATCCCTTCTCCAATCGCGTGGATGGTGCCAGCGGGAACAACAACACACTGTCCCACTGCCGGTTCGAAACTGGTGACGCAGCAGTCGATGTTGTTTTCGGCCAACGCCGTGGTGAGTTGATCGGAGGTGGTGCCGGGTTCCAGTCCGACCCACAAGCGGCTGCCTGGCTGGGTGGCCAGGATGATCCAGGCTTCGGTCTTGCTGTGGCAGTCCGGGGCGTGTCTCGCTGCTGTCGTCGCGTCGGGGTGAACCTGCAGCGACAACGGACGGGTGGCGTCGAGGAATTTCAACAGAAGTGGGAACGTGTCTCGTGGTGCGTGGCGGCCGAGTAGAGCTTTTCCCTGTTCCTGGACCAGTTGTCGCAGTGTCCACCCGCTCCACGGGCCAGCGTTGACCACGCTTTGGTTGTCGTCCAGATCGACGATCTCCCAACTCTCGCTACAATCCCCGAGATGGCCGGAGCCCTTGTTGAGCAGCGAAGCCAGTCGTGTGCCACCCCAGAGGGCGCGCCGAAAAAGAGGTTGGAATGTCAGTGGGCCGAGCGTCGGACTGGGCGTGGTGGAGTTGTTCATCCGGCAGTGATCTGCTGAATGGCCTCTGCCCGTGTGGAGTGAATGGGCCAGAGCTGATCCAGGTGAGTGACCTGCAACACTTCCAGGCAGTGTGCCGAGACGCCGCAGAGTGCGAATCGGCCCTCGTTAGCCGTGTCGAGCTGGTTCCAGACCCGAAAGATGACTTCGATGAAGGTGGAACCAAAGAGCCGGACGTTGGAGAGATCGAAGATGACGTGAGGAGGTGCTGCGTCCCGGGCGGTGGAGACGAGCAGTTCCTGGTGTTCGATCACGGCATGATCGTCCAAGTGTTCGAGCAATTGACCGAACGTCACGACGGTGACGCCGTTTTCCGAGTCGATCTGGATGGTGGTGTTGTCGCTCATTGGACCGCCCGGTGCCTTCATGAGGTGGAGCGGTATCATCCTAGCTTCAGTGGTTCGAGTGTCAATCAGTGGTTACCCTCCGTATCGAGTTGTTGGTCTGAAACGGCTCGAGAGGCTCTCTTGACGCTGTGAAATACCAGTCGTAGGATCGACGGCGATTTCCGGACTAGGCCTGTCACTGGTCGAGTTGTTCGGTTTTGGGCGCCGTAGCCAAGTGGACTAAGGCAGCGGATTGCAAATCCGCCATCCCGGGTTCGAATCCCGGCGGCGCCTCTCATCGCACCCGGTCGCATCATGCGGCAAGGGAGCG
>PBOU01000086.1 GCA_002724415.1 Planctomycetaceae bacterium | reverse complement strand
TCCTTCTTCGGAGCTTCCTTCTTCGGAGCTTCCTTCTTCGGAGCTTCCTTCTTCGGAGCTTCCTTCTTNGGAGCTTCCTTCTTNGGAGCTTCCTTCTTCGGAGCTTCCTTCTTCGGAGCTTCCTTGGCTCCGCCGGCGACCTCCTTGGGGATCAACTTCGAACNCTTCGGGGNNTCTTCCTTAGACCCCTCATCAGTCACCTTGCCATCGTCACCCTTGACCTCTTCGGTNGGCATCGACCCGGGATCCATTCCCGGAGGAGCGACGTCTGCACCTGTATTGTCCGTGCCGGGTGGCGTCATGCCACCGGAAGTCCCATCATCTCCACCACAACCGGCCACGGCGAGAAACGCGCTGGCCAACAGGATCGAAAACAAACGCATGACCACAATCTCCTGCTTCACTAAAAGAAGTCAGACGGAACCAGATCCCGCCCACATCGGGCCGACTCTGACCCGTCACAATCCATGATTCACAACTGGTTCAAAATCTTCCCGAGTTTACCGTTTTTTTTTTGATGACTCACAAACTATCCGCTCCGATTTGGCTGCCAAATTGGTATTCCCTTTTCACAACGAATACCCTGAACGCCCGACTCGGACGGAACTCAACCGGNCCAACTCTCGTCTAACCGCAGGGTGTGGCCGGACATTTGCTTTTCGGCGTTTGCCCAGCAACGACAAATTCAGTATTTCCCGGGAATTATTTCCCTCATTCAAGGATCTCTCATTCGATGGCAACGCCTCGGGAAAACTCTCCCGGTCCGTCGCTGGATCTCGTGGAGCTGGTCGAGCAGTACGCCGGCCTCCTCTTCGGGCTCGCGCGACGCCTGGCCGGTTGCCCGACCGATGCCGAGGACCTTGTGCAACAAACTTTTTTGGCGGCCCAGTCACACGGTGACCAACTCCGCGACCACACCAAGGTTCGCGGCTGGTTGTGCACAATTCTCAGAAACGAATTCCTGAAACTGATTCGCAGCCGACGACGTGCCACGACCGTCTCGCTCGATGCACTCGGAGAACCAGCCCNACAGGAACGACCAGCCAACCAGACCGACACCGAGGCCATCCAACTGGCCCTGGACACCTTGCCCGAAGAATTCCGNGTGCCGATCGTGCTGTATTACTTTGAGGAGATGAGTTACCGCGAGATTTCTGAGTCTCTCGACCTGCCCATAGGAACTGTGATGAGTCGACTCTCACGAGCGAAGTCACGTTTACGCGANCGACTCGGCTCATTGGCCCCACNGCCTGATCATTCTGTCGCCCAAACCGGCTGACCCATGAACTGCCACGACGCGCTTCAGCAACTCGATTCCGCCCGCCCGGACGGCTCCGACTGGGACGCGCCCGAATTGCGCGATGCCAGACGGCACCTGGACAACTGCCACGGTTGCACCACCGTGATGGCTCAACGCCACGCCTGGGACCGGGCCTTTCTCGAAACCGCCGCCAACCTTGCTGCCGCGCCACCCGACGGCCTCGAAACGAAGATCCACGCGAGCCTTCGTTCTCACGCGCCCGGCCATCAACCCGATGTCACGACCATTGCTCCCGAGCCCACCAGCCAACGCAACACCCGGCACCAATGGCTGAAGGGGCTCGTCGCACTGGTGCTGCTGATTGGCATCGGACTGTCATGGCAATCGAGACTGGCAGAGACCGAATCATTGACCGTCGAACAACTCCGCAATTGGCCGGATGCCCGTCAATTCGAATCGGTCGATGACTTTGAGGCACTGGCGGCGCTGCCCGAGTGGATCGAGTCACAGGGTGGNCCACCAGTCCCAGCCGGCTGGGACCCGGCATGGATGCGTCGCCCCGCNCGNGGATGGCCCAGCCGCAACACGATCGCNGTCACGGCNTTNCGGGTGCCCCTGGCCCGGNANGATTCCGTATCCGGNTTGCTGCTGGCGGTACCGATCCACGACGTGGCCCANGTCCCGACTGCACACCACGCAACCGGATCACGGCCACGGTATTCCAGATCAGGCCGCTTCAGCACGACAGCCTGGACCGACAATGCCTCGGGCACTGTCTTCGTCTGCCTGGTCGCGCCCGGTCAGTTCGAACGGCTCCGCCGTGCACTGGTCCCACGACCGGTTTGAACAACCGTCCCACGTGGCGAGTCCCGCCGCATCGCGCCGGCCACTCTCACATGACCATCCGCACCTTCTCGAAGAGTTCCGCGTTGCTCGGAAACTTCTCGGCCATCTTGAGCAGCTTGTCCATCGCATCAGCCGGGGGCAAAGTGATCAGGTGGCGTCGGATCATGGTCACCGCCGCGTACTCTTCCTCGGTGAAGAACTTCTCTTCATGACGGGTGCCAGAACGAGTGATGTCAATCGCCGGCCAGATGCGACGATCAGCCAGGTCGCGACTGAGCATCATTTCCATGTTGCCCGTGCCTTTGAACTCCTGGAAAATCGCGTCNTCCATCCGACTTCCAGTCTCGATCAAAGCGGTCGCCACGACTGTCAGTGACCCTCCCTCTTCGAACCGACGTGCGGTACCGAACATCTTGCGAGGAATCTCCAGCGCCTTNACATCCAGACCGCCACTCATCGTCCGTCCGGTATTTCCAACCCACTTGTTGAAAGCCCGGGCTGTTCGCGTGATGCTGTCCAACAACACGAACACTCCGTGGCCGGCCTCGGCCAACCGTTTCCCGCGTTCGATGATCAATTGACCAATTCGCACGTGGCTCTCAATTTCACGATCCATCGAACTGGCGATCACCTCGCCCTTGACCCGTCGACGCATCTCGGTGACTTCTTCGGGTCGCTCGTCAATCAACAGGACCATCAAGTGCAACTCGGGATGATTCTCACTCACCGAATCGGCAATGTCCTGTAGCAACATGGTCTTGCCTGTTCTCGGCGGAGCAACGATCAAGGCCCGCTGCCCCTTTCCGATCGGCGTCAGCAGATCCATCACCCGCATGGTCACGGGCTTGGGCCCGGTTTCGAGCCGGATTTTCTCCGATGGAGTGATTGGCGTCAGGTCTTCAAAATAGGGCACGTCCTTGTACTGCTCGACGGTCATCTCATCGATCGTCTCGATCGTCTTCAACCGCGGTCCCTGCCCCTTGGATCCCGGCCCCACTTCACCCTTGATCAATCCACCGGCCCGCAAGCCAAATCGTTCGACGACCGAACTGGACACGAACGGATCAGAATCCTGGGAAGCGTAGTTTTTCTGGGGATCTCGCAGGAATCCATATCCCTTGGGATGCAATTCCAGCACACCCTCGAACACACCCTCGATAACCGGGATGTCTTTTCGCGGTCGGCTTGGGCCAGAAAACCCACCACCGCCGCCACCGTCTCCTCCACGATCACCGCCACCGCCACCGCCACGGCCACCACGGCCACGTCGACGCCTTCGACGTCGTCGACGACGAGTCGGTTTCTGGACTCCCGAATCATTGGGATCCGGAATTTCACCGTCGTCGTCGGACAACGCCACGGCTCCCTCGGGCAAAGAACGTTTTTCAGGAGTAGCCTGGTCGTCCTGCTGCTGTTCGGACCCTGAATTCGTTTCCGACACCGGCTCTGCAGGCGTCTCCTGGGCCGCGTCGGACGGGCCCCCATTCTCTTGTTCAGCCATCTAGCCTATCCACATCGTTTCGGAATGTCCGCTGCACTGTTGCAGGCGGTTGTTCTCAATTGGTTGCCGTCACTCGACTCGTCCAGGTCACCGGAAAAACAACCCGCGGTAGCCCACGTTGTTTGACGGCGCAGCCACTGGCACGCACCAGATCCGGACCTACCAGAACCCATCCCGTGTTCGGTTCAGCCCTCAGACAGGTTCGGAACATTTCCTGCCCCTGTTGCTACAACCGGAAACTGTGCCCGGTGCCGAGGGATCCCGCGTCGGGGATTGAGCCAGCCCGCGAGCGTCATCCGAAGTCGTCTCCAGGTGGAAAAACCGCCCGGGGCCAACAGCAAAGACTCAGAAATCCCTGCTCGCTCTTGGACTGATTTCCATGATACCGCTTCACCCNGACATGTCAATTCCAGAGCCCCACCTCACCCTCCGGCTTTCTCCATTCCGCCCCACTCCACTCAACGNCATCCGCTGGCAAACAAACTCGGCCAACTGCTAGNCTGAGTCCTGGCATGGCGTTCCCTGTCGTCGAAACTTCACCTGGGTCGAACCAATGAGACTTGTGCTCCCTCACACACACCGCTTCCGGCTGGAATTCCTCGCGTGCCTCTCCGCCACCATGGTCCTGGTGTGTGGCCTCTGGCTGACCCCCACGTCGAGTTTCGCCCAGGATCGTACGGGGCGTGTTGCCGGATTCCAGCCACGTGTCTACGCCATCACCGGTGCACGGTTGGTGCGTGGGCCTCATCGTGAGGATCCTCGGGGCACTCTGATCATTCGCGACGGCGTCATCATCGCTGCCGGTCCGAACGCCACCGTGCCACCCGGGGCGGTGAAGGTCGACGGCACGGGCCTGATCGCCTACGCCGGTTTCGTTGACGCGGATGCCGACGACCTGCTTGTCAACAATCCACGGCTCCCCAGTCCACCGGGACGCCCCGTCGACTTTTCACGCTATGTCCTGGCCGCCACACGACCGGACAACCGCAAGAGCTTGACACCCCAGTTTGGAGCCGAATCCTCTCTCCAGCTGGACTCGGCCCGCCTGACGGGTATCCGGCAACAGGGTTTCACCAGCGTGCACGTGATTCCCAGTGGCCGAATCGCCAGCGGCACCGCGGCGCTGGTGTCGACCGCCGGCCTGCCTCCTCGTGAATCGATCGTGGCGGCTCCCACATTGGCCAACTTTGCACTGATGCCTCCCAGGGGAAATGACTACCCGCAAACCCTGATGGGAGCTCACGCCCATCTTCGCCAGGCATTCCTCGATGCCCAGCGTTTCGCGGTCCATCGAAAGCTCTACGCCGCGGCCAGCCGACAAGTCCCCCGTCCACCGGCCGACGATGTGCTTACCGCTCTGGAGCAGGTTCTCGCTGGCCGTCGTCAGGCCGCATTTCGTGTCCACACGCGGGACGACATTCACCGCGCCATCGCCTTCTGCCGGGAACACAAGATCCACCCCGTTCTGCTCGGTGTCGACTCGGCCGCCGAATGCCTCGAGCAACTCCAACAGGGCAGCTACGACCTGTTGGTCTCGATGAATTTTGGCCGGAAGCCGCAAATTCAACGGCCGCCAGCGAACACCAAGCTCATCGCCTCGCTCCCGGAACCTCTCAAGGTTCAGCGAGACCAAACCCGTCAATGGACCCGCCGGGTCCAGGGAATCGGGCAGTTGCACCGTCGCGGGATCAAGCTGGCAGTGGGTTCGCGAGGACTCAAGGACCGCGGCCAGTTGCTCAAGGAAATCCGCCTGGCAATCGAACACGGCTGGCCGGTGTCGGCAGCACTGGAATCTCTCACCACCGAACCCGCCCGCATCCTGGGCCTCCCCAAGCGTCTGGGCACCCTGGACCCCGGCCGACTCGGCCACGTCGTCCTTTGGACCGGCCGTTTCGAGAGGCCCGGCAGTCGCGTTCGTTACGTCCTGGTCGACGGCGTGCTGTTTGAATACAACAAGTCGGCCAAGCCACAGCCCTCCACCAAGCAGCCCGCACAGTCGCCCAACACGGGGGCCGCCTCCCCTCCCCCTCCCCCATTGCCAAGACCGGTCACCGCGGCGGTTTCGACGCGACTCGCCGAAATCGAAAGCGACCGCCTTCGACGGTCGATGACGACCGGCGGCAATGTCCTGATACGCAACGCCACACTCCTCACGGGCACCGGTCGCACCCTGGCGAACCACTCGATCCTCGTCCAAAAGGGCAAAATCGTGGCCATCGCCCCCGAACTGGCCGCCGCCCCTGGCACTGCCGTCCTCGACGCCAGCGGACGGTTCGTCATGCCCGGGATCATCGACACACACAGTCACATCAAGATCACCCAGGGCATCAACGAGGCGACCCAGTCAATCGTCCCCGAAGTGAGAGTCAAGGACGTGGTCAACACCGAGGATGTGTCCGAATTCCGAGCCCTGGCCGGGGGTGTCACCGCCGCGCGGCTTCTGCATGGCTCGGCCAATGTCGTGGGCGGACAGGATGCCGTGGTCAAGCTGAAGTACGGTCGCACAGCTGCCCAACAGGTGCTGGCTGACGCCCCACAAGGAGTCAAGTTTGCCCTCGGTGAAAACGTCAAGTTTCGTACGACTCGCTTTCCCAACACTCGCATGGGAGTCGAGGCGACACTGAACCGCGCTTTCCTGGAAGCCATCGACTACCGACGGCGGTGGATGCAATACAACACGGCCCGACAATCGGCAGATGGTGACAAGCAGTTGCCACCTCGACGTGATCTCCGTCTCGAAGCCCTCGCCGACATCGTCAATCACCGGAAGTTCATTCACAGCCATTGTTACCGGGCCGACGAGATCCTGATGCTGTTGCGAGTGGCAGAGAATCTGGGAATCCGCGTCTGGTCCTTGCAGCACGTTCTCGAGGGGTACAAGATCGCGCCGGAAATCGCCGCACACGGCGCCAGTTGCAGCACGTTTTCCGACTGGTGGGCGTACAAGGTCGAGGCTTACGACGCCAGCCCCTACAACGCGGCACTGCTCGCCGAGGCCGGAGCCAACGTGGTCATCAAGAGTGATGACCGGGAGTTGATCCGGCACCTCTACCAGGAAGCGGCCAAGCCGGTCCGCTATGGCAACATGGCCCCGGACCGGGCCCTGGCAACCATCACGCTCAACTCCGCCAGGGAACTCGGACTCGACAAACGCATGGGCTCAATCGAGGTGGGCAAGGACGCGGACCTGGCCATTTTCAATGCCCATCCTCTCAACTCTTTCGCACGGTGCGAGATGACCCTGATCGACGGAGAGGTCTACTTTTCGCGTCAGACCCATCCGACGGCAATGTCTGACTCAGCACGGCAACGGACCGTCTCGCCGAAACCCGTCACCTGGCCCGCCCCGGCTGACCGCCGTCCGACAACACTGCTCCCTGAAAGTGACAGCCAAAAGGGCTGCTACGCCCTGGTCGGTGGCACACTGCATCCGGTCTCCGGACCGGTCATCAATGGCACCCTGGTCATCCGCGACGGCAAGATCACCGCGATCGGAACAAACGCGGTTCCACCGGCCGACGCGAGACAAGTCAACATCACCGGCCTGCACGTCTACCCTGGCCTGATCGACGCCGGGACGACACTGGGACTGGCCGAGATAAAAAAAGTCCGCGAGACGCTCGATTTTGGCGAGGGCGGTGACCTGCAACCGGACCTGCGAGCCGGCGTGGCGATCAACCCCGACAGTGAATTGTTTCCGGTGGCCCGAGCCGGGGGCATCACCACCGCCCTGGTGCATCCCAGCGGTGGCCTGGTCGCCGGACAGGCGTCGCTGGTGCAACTGGCTGGTTGGACAGCGCCCGAGATGGTCGTGGAGTACGAACTGGGCCTGCGAGTCCACTGGCCCACCGACTCGAGTGACACAAAACGCCGCCAACGGGCCGACGAATTTCGTCGGCTGATTGCACAGGCCCGTCAATACCACAAGCTGCTGAAAGCGGCGCGGGCCGCCAAGCAGCCCGGCCCGATCGGGGATCCACGACTCGACGCGCTGGGTCCCTACATCAACCGGAAACGTCCAGTGCTGGTCGAAGCCCATAGCCGACGTGCCATTGTTGAGGCCATCCAATTTGCCAAGACCGAGAAACTGAAACTCATCATCACCGGCGGCACCAATGCCTGGAAGGTGGCCGACCTGCTGAAAGCACGTGACATCGCGGTGATCGTCGGACCGGTGATGCGGGCCCCGGTCAAAACATGGGATCCCTCCGACGCTCCGTACGCCAACCCCGGCCGGCTGCACGAAGCCGGCGTCCGTTTCTGTATCCGTAGTGACAACGCAGCCAACAGCCGCAACGCGCCCTTCGAGGCCGCGATGGCGGTGGCCTTCGGATTGCCCGAATCCGAGGCACTTCGGAGCGTGACTCTTGGAGCCGCCGAGGTGCTGGGCATCGACAAGCAGGTCGGATCTCTCGAGGCGGGCAAAGTCGCCAACGTCGTGATCCTCGATGGATCGCCGCTGCAGGTCACCTCGCAGGTCAAGGGCGTCTTTGTCTCTGGCCGGCCCTTCCGCCCCGAGAGCAGGCAAACCCGGTTCTACGAGCGATACCGCCGGCGATTGCACACCAGGGGCGAGTAGCGACGGGTCCGTCGGCTACCGTTTTCCAATGGCCGGCCGCGAGGCCGTGATGGCAAAGCGGGTCGGTGACTTCAAGAAACGGGCCAGCGTCGTGGCATCACCAAACAGGTACAGGCCCCCGTCATAGAAAACCGCATGACGGATACTCCCGGCCACCCGTCGACCCGAATCAAGTCGATGGACCACGTCGTCGCCACCCAACCGGGGTGCAAAATGCGATGGGTCGCCCCGGAACTGCTCGAGTTCTCGAGCCGAGGCCAGGTAGTAGATCTCTCCACCAACCCGACAGGCAAATTTCTTGTCACCCCGTTGCCACCGCTTCTGCATCCACAATGTCACTGGTGAAAACCCGGACAGTCCCAACCGTGGCTGGAGGTTTCGAACCGCGACTTTCTTTTCCGACCGCGAACCAACTTTTGACTTGTTCCCGACATTGTTCTTCCGAGGATGCGCCGCCAGGTAACGAGTGATTGTCGGCACCATCTTCGCAACGTAACCTCTCAGCCCCTGGTACCCCTGGGTTCGGGCCAGTTCCTTGCCATCGGGAGTTGCCACCAGGTCGGTGGGAAGAATCCGGACTCGAAAACGGGCCGTCACGGCTGGTTCGCGATCGGTGTCGACCTTGACCGCCACGACAGTGGTTCCCAACTTGCCAGCCAGGGCCCGGGTGTCCAGCACATCCCGCTCCATTCGCCGACAGGGACCACACCAACTGGCATGAAAATGAATCAGCAGCGGCACCCCACGTCGACGAGCCTCTGCCTGAGCGGTGGCGAAACTCTTGTGCCACACCAGCCGAGGCTGAGCAACGACCCGGGCATCCCGCTTGCTGGCCGAGGCCACCTGCGGGGCCAGCAGAGTCGTGACCGCGACAACACTCCAGGCAGCCAACCAGAACCGGTGTCTCGCTGCAATCGTCCACATCGTGTTACTCTCCTGCTGGCTGGCTCTCCGGGTGTCCACCACCGGCAGCCACCTCGCCGCTTATCGACGACAAACACGCTCGGAGACGCCCTAAAACCCGGGCTCCACGCCACAAGCTCGACCACGACGGACCAGAACGACGAACACGACGGTCGCAATACCACTGGCGAGACCGACGGAGATAACACCTGGACCGGTCCTGACGGCTGGACTACCAGTGGAGTCCATTGGCGGACAAATCCTCGGTATCCGGAAAAATCGACTCGGACCGGTACTGCCCCAGTGACATCGCATCATGATGCCCCTGGGCCGCCGGCGCGGGATTCGGAACAACCGGCATTGATCCGCTGACGACATCGGCAGCACAAAGGAAATTCCACAGCAACCGGTGCCCAGAAACAGTCAGCACGCTCTCGGGGTGAAACTGCACACCAAACGCCACATGGCGAGTGTGGGCCATTGCCATCACCAGCCCGCCATCGGTGCGGGCCGTGATCCGCCACTCGTCTCCCAGGGTCTCGGGATCAACCACCAGCGAATGGTACCGGGTCGCCGTCAATGGAGATTCGATTCCGGAGAACAGGCCGGAGGCCGAAGAACCGCCCCGGTCGTGGTCAATTCGCGCCACCTGGCCATGAACCGGGCGGGCGGCCCGGACGACGGCCCCTCCGGTGGCCGAAGCCAGGACCTGGTGCCCCAGGCAAACGCCCAGAATCGGCACCTGACCCAGAATCGCCCGGACCAGTTCAACCGAGATCCCGGCTTGTCCAGGACCACAGGGCCCCGGTGAAATCACGATCGCCTCCGCCCGACGCTCGACCACCTCAGCGACCGTCACCACATCGTTGCGGACCACTTCGACCTCGACACCCAGTTCCTCGAAATATCGCGCGAGGTTGTAAACGAAGCTGTCATAGTTGTCGATCAGCAACACCATCAGTGTCTCCTCAGGCCAAAGCCCGCAGCATCCCGGCCGCCTTGTCCATGGTCTCGTTGTACTCCGACACCGGGTCCGATTCGGCCACGATGCCGCCGCCGACGGAGCACTGCACCCAACCATGGCGAACGACAAAGGTCCGGATCAAGATGCTGCTGTCCATCGAGCCATCGCAGCCGACATAGAACAGGCTGCCACAATAGGGGCCACGGACGGTCGGTTCGATCTCGGCAATCACCTCCATCGCACGGACCTTGGGCGCCCCCGTGATCGATCCCCCGGGGAAAACGGCCGCCAGCAGATCCCACGCCGACAATCCATCCCGCAACACGCCCCGGATCTGGGACACCAGATGCAGCACCGTCTCGTAAACTTCCACCCCGCACAACAAGGGCACCGTCACCGACGACGGCCGACAAACCCGTGACAGATCGTTCCGCAACAGGTCAACGATCATCACATTCTCGGCCCGGTCCTTGCTACTCTCGCTCAACTCCTCCTTCACCAACACGCCCAGCCCCGGATCTCCCGGTCGCCGCCGGGTGCCCTTGATAGGCCGTGTCTCAACCAGTCCGTCACGGAGTGACACAAATCGTTCCGGTGAGGCACTGACAATCTGCCAATCGTCGTGCGACATGTAGCCGGAGAAAGGAGCGGGGTTGCGTTGCCGTAACCTGGCGTACAGTTCTCGAGCCGGCGCGGGTTGTTGAGTCAGGAGCCGCTGGGACAGATTGGCCTGGAAGATGTCGCCAGCGTGAATGTACTCGATCACCCGCCGGACTGACTCCAGGTAGGATTCTCGCGAGAAATCGCTGAACAGCCCCTCGTGACCCTCGACCGGCCAGAGTGGAGCAAGCTGTTGACGATCCAGGCTCGTCGCCGTTGAGACCGTCTGATCGGTCGTCGACAGGTTTTTCGGTGACAGTCTCTCGACGATCTCGTCGGCTCGCCGGGTGGCCCGCTGCCAACGTTTTTGCGGATCGGACTCGGGAAGCCCCTGGGAGATGACCCAGGCGCGATCCAGGACATGATCCCAGGCAATCACCCGATCGTAGAGACCCGCCGCAAGAGCAGGCAAACAGAACTCATCGTGAACAGCCCGTTGAGTGGTCTCCCAGGCCTCCGAGAGTTCATACCCCAGCATGCCCACCACTCCTCCCTGGAACGGTGGCAGCCCGGCAATCCGCCCGGTTTCCGACTCCGCCAGCAATTCTCGCAACCTGGCAAACGGATCGACTCCCTGGCCAGTTGACTCGCAGGTGACAAACTCCACCGGATCAGCAACAAGGAACGAGTACCGACTGACCTCCTCACGATCTATCCGACTCTCCAGCAGTACCACGTCAGGCAGGTCCGACACCGCCTCCAACGACAGGACCACGTCGGGCACCGGGTCGAGTTCCACAACCACGGGGACCGCCACCACAGGCTGGCTCATCATTGCCCCTCCCCCAGCCGACGGCGATGCACGGCACTGATCTCCGGCTCCGTCAACCGACCCCAGTTCAATGCTTCGTCCTGCACGTACCGTTTCCCCAGGGTCAACGCGGTTCGGGCCTTCGCCAGTTCGTAACCCAGGTAGAAGGCGTGCTGGGAAGACAAGTCGAGACCAGTCTCGGCCAGCACGGTATCAAACAATTCGTACGGGTCGGTGTGTTGCCAGTGACCGTCACGATTCATCACGTGCAGCACCCCACCACGACGATCACTGTGTTCGACAAAAATCCGAAAATTCGGATCGGTCAAGCCCGCAGCCAGTTGCTCCAGTGTCCCCGCCTCCTCTCCTCGCACCGACGAGTCTCTCAACATGACCAGGCCGGAATCGACATGCTTGGGCAACACGCCACGCTCGAGACTGTGATGCAACAGGCGACGTGCGAGATCGAGTTCCATGACGGAACTGCGACACCAGTTGATCACCTCGGTCGTCAACACGCTGCCCACTCGAAGTTCCTGGCAAATCGCCGCGAGAATCATGTTGACCCCCGCACTGTCGACCTCGGTCAATTCGGTCACATTCCCCGTCCCCATCATCATCTCGGCCCGTGGCCAACGTCGCCGGGCCTCGAAGAACCGCTCGAGCGACGATGCGAATCCGAGCCCAATCGGTTCCAGGATCGGGTCAATCCGGAAATCAACGCCATCGTCGGCCAGCCGGTCGAGGACCGGCCCAAGAGATTCCAGGCCCGCGGACATCGTGGGAATGGCGACCACGGAAGCCCCGGCTGTTGCCGCAAGCGGTGACAGCCAGTCGACGTTGGACGGATCACAACTGAGCACCAGTTCGGCACCACCAGCCAGGGCCGACTCAACCTCCGATCGATCAAAACTGTCGATCGACACACGAAACCCCGACTCGACCAGGCGTCGCGTCGCAGTCTCAACCCCCGGCCATGCCTCGCCTGGAACCATCCCCAGGTCGATCACGTCAGCCCCCGAATCGACCAACCGTTGCGCCTCGGACACCAACTCGTCATCACTCAAACGTGACGCGTGATTGATCTCGGCCAGGATCTCGATGGAATACGTCTCCAGCGATTCTTGACGGCGACCGGCAACGCCCAGGTACTCGGGCAGGTCGTACAGGTCCTTGGGGCCGCGATCGACGGGCATCCCCAGCGCCCTGCCAAGTGTTTCGAGATCACCCTGGCACCAGCCGGGCAACACGACACGGTCAAAGCCCTCGGGCGGATCGAGCCGACGGGCGACCAGGTCCGTGTGCAGCAATGCTGCGACGCTCACGCCCAGCACCGCCACATCCCAGGACCACCCGGTTCCACCCGATGCTCCCGCGAGCACGTCGCGCAGCGGCAACTCGGCCAGGCGGCCGGTCACAAACAGGATCCGCTCCTTCGTTGTCACTCACTTCACCCAGGTCTTTGGGAAACCGTCCAGGGGCGAGTCCTCTCCGGGTGTCCACATCGCGATCTCCTCGATCCGTGATGCCAACGCCGTGTCGTGGGTCGTGATGCCCCGAACACGATGCGTCTGCAGCTTGACCTTGACCCGGGCGTAGCCGAGTTCCAGATCGGGATGATGCCAGGCGGATTCGGCGGCGTAGCCGATCGCTGCAGCCAGCGCCAGCGTGTGAGGCCACCCAGGAGTCTGGTAGCTCCGCTGCAGCCAGCCGTCTTTCAACTCCCAGCCGGGCAGTGATTCCAGCGCTGTCCTGATCTGGTCCTCGTTCAACACCACGTCGTCAGCCATCACTGTGCCTCCAATTGATTCTGTGGAATCGGGTTCTCCCAACGGGGCCGCTATCGCTCGGCTCCACCGTTGGCGTAGATCACTTGTCCGGTCAGGTAATCCGATTCCCGGCTCAACAGGAATCGGGCCAGGTGAGCCACGTCGGCTGGTTCACCCCAACGCCCCAACGGGGTTTCATCCAGAACACGTCGCTGCCAGGCCTCCGAAGCCGTTTCACCCCAGGCGGTGCGAATCCAACCGGCGGCGATGCAATTGACCCTGACGGTGGGAGCAAGGCTCAGCGCCAGCGAACGTGTGAAGGACATCACCGCCCCCTTGGCCGCGGCAAACAACTCACCGCTGTCTCCTTCCATCCCGCGCTCGGCCTGGTCCCACCCGATATTCAGTACCACGCCGCCCCCCGCCTCGTGCATCCGGCGTCCCGCTTCACGCGCGAGACGGATAGTCGCTCGCACATCCACTTCCCACAACGCGGCCAGTTTCTCGTCGAATCCCCAGGACGACTCATCACCGGTCAACAAGTCGACCCCGGCATTGTTGACCCAGGCATCGACGTGGCCCAGCGCCTGCCAACTGCGTTCCAGCATCGCGTCGGCCTCACCGGTGTCCGAAAGGTCGGCGACCAGCAGATGAGCCTCTCCACCCGAACTCCGAATCGACTCGACAAGGGATTCAGCCGATTCAATCGACCTGCGACAGTGAACCAGCACACGAGCTCCCGCGCGTGACAACTCACATGCCATGGCGCGTCCCACACCACTGGACGAACCGGTGATCACCACCCCGAGTCCATCGAGCCGACAAAATCCGCTCGACTCATGTCCGTTGTCACTCATTGCCCAACACGCTCAGCCATGCGTCGGCCGTTTGCCGCAGTGCACAAGAAACCAAAATCCACCGTCAATATCGGACGAATTTCTTCAACCAACTCATTGACGGTTTTTCCTACCCCCACCATAATGACAACGTCTGGTCGATTCGACTCGATTCTGAGTCACGCGATCGGTATCGGTAACAGCCGTTAGGCCTCCTGTTCTACGCAATCCACTCAAGTTCACTTCGTGCGACCCATTCGGGTGCGGTGCTGTTACCTCAGTTTGATACGTCATTTCTGACAGAACACCAATTTCCAAAACAAGTTAACTGCCCAATCCGGTTAACCCCTCGGTAGTACCGTGGGGTCGTTCCACCGTATTGGTTTCCGCGGGATCGTTGCTCCTTCACCCTGTGAAGGTGGCGCAGATTCCGGGCAAGCCTACCGGTCGATTTCGCCGGATCGGGATCCCATCCGTTCAGAAGCATTTCCTGGACCAAGCAGACCGGCGTCAGTCGGATCTTCGAAAGAACCAGAGAGTGAAGGATCCACTACGGTGACTCATGCCAGCGACCGCAGCAAGGTGCTTGCTGCATCATCCGAAGCGAAGGCCAAGCAACCAGATGGAATTGGAACCGAGGCCCCAGCAGAGAAAATCGAGAAAACGGACGACACGATGACCACAAACGTGATGGAAGCTCCGCCCCAGGGAATGTTCCTCTCCGACGAACTGGAGCATGAGATCCTTACGATCTTCAAACTGCTCTCTGACGAGACGCGACTTCGGATCTTGTTGTACCTGGGTCGCGAGCAGGAACTGCACGTCACGGCACTCTGCACGCGACTGAACCAGAGCCAGCCGGCCGTCAGCCATCACCTGGCCTTGCTGAGGGAGGCCGACCTGATCGAGGCCCGTCGTGATGGAAAACACAACTACTACTCACTGAAAAGTGGCCACATGCACTCGGTGATCGAGCGACTCTTCACATCGATCGCGGATCCAGGCAAAGACGAGATTCGCTTCGACGAATTCGTGCTGCTCTACGGCAACAACGAATAACGACAGCAGGGTCCTCAGGAATATCGGCCCAACCAATTGTCTCCGGAGACCGCCATGGCATTGCCCCTGGCGGTCTCTTCAATTTGCGCTCTGGATCTGGTAAAGATTGTCCCGGTTACTTCGCGACAAACGTCTGCCCTGCAATTGAGATCCCCACTGCGATTGGCAGATTGACCAGGAAAGCTCATGGAAGAACGCATTGCCAAACTTGCACTAGCCGACGGCACGGTTTTCACCGGGAACGGATTTGGAGCCACCGGGGAGGTCTACGGTGAGGTCGTGTTCAACACGAGCATGACGGGGTACCAGGAAATCCTGACCGATCCGTCCTACTTCGGCCAGATCGTCACGATGACCTATCCACTGATCGGCAACTATGGTGCCAACGAGGTCGACGTCGAAAGCGGCCGAGTGGCCCTGAGAGGGTTCGTTGTCCGCGAATTGTGTCGTTTTCCCAGCAACCATCGGCTGGACTGGTCATTGGAGAGTTACCTGGAACAGAACGGGGTGATCGGAATCGAGGGAATCGACACCCGTGCCCTGGTCCGCCGGATTCGTATCCACGGCGCCATGACCGGCGTTCTTTCGACCACGGACAACGACGACGCTTCACTGGTGAACAAGGCTCAATCGAGTCCCGAACTGGCGGGGCAGGACCTGGTCCGCGAGGTGATGCCCAAGGAAACAGGCGAATGGTCCGAGTCGCTGGATGAACTGGTCCAGTCACCTGTGACCCCTGGTTACGAGGGGCTTCACGAAACGGCTTCCGCCCCCTCCCAGGGACCTCACGTGGTCGCGATCGACTACGGAATGAAATGGAACATTCCTCGCCATCTTCGTCAACTGGGCTGCCGTGTCACGGTGGTCCCAGGCACGTCAACCGCCGCAGAGGTGCTGGCCCACGAACCCGACGGCGTGTTCCTCTCCAATGGACCAGGAGACCCCCGACCGCTGGATTACGCGGTCGAGACAATCCGCGGCCTGCTCGGAGAAAAACCCATTTTCGGCATCTGCCTGGGCCACCAGTTGCTCGGCCTGGCCCTGGGAGGCGAAATCTTCAAGCTGAAATTCGGTCACCGTGGAGCCAATCAACCGGTTCTCAACCACAGCACAGGCCAGGTGGAAATCACCACGCAAAACCATGGATTTGCACTCGACCCGGAGAGCCTCGACGATGACATTGAGGTCACCCACGTGAATCTCAACGACCAGACGGTCGAAGGCATCCGTAGTCGCCGCCAGGGAGCCTTCGGCGTGCAGTACCACCCCGAGGCGTCGGCCGGACCACACGACAGTCACTACCTCTTTGGTGACTTCCGAAAGATGTTGATCAACTAGTGAGAGGTCGATAGAGTGTCCGCCCCAACACCGCCTCGGTGCGGTGTCGCGGAGGCCGAAAACAACTCCACCGACCAAGGACCCTTGGTGATGACGACTGAACGATCTCTTATCCTGTTCAAGCCGGACTGCATTCAGCGACGGCTTGCTGGTCAACTTCTCTCACGAATTGAAAACAAGGGAATGAAAGTCGTTGGCCTCAAGATGTTGCAGGTCACTGCCGAGTTGGCTCGTGAACATTACGCCGAGCACGTCGAAAAGCCCTTCTACCCGTTGCTGGAGGAATTCATCACCGCGGGACCAGTGATCGCACTGGTGGTTGAAGGCCCCGAGGCGATCAGCGTGATGCGAGCCCTGATGGGACCGACCAACGGCCGCGATGCAGCCCCTGGCACGATTCGCGGTGATTACGGGGCCAGCCGCCAGATGAACCTGATCCACGGAAGTGATGGCCCCGAGGCCGCCGCCCGGGAAATCGACATTTATTTCACGGCCGAGGAACTGTGCGACTACACCCCCACGCTCACCGAGTGGGTCTGTGCCGACGACGAGATGTAGAACCGCCCTCGCCCATCACGCCTCGCGAACTGACAACTCAATCGCCAGCGCGTTCAATCGCCCGTTTCAATGCCGCCCCCATGTCCGCAGGGCTTTCGGCCACCTCGACCCCTGCGGCCCGCAGCGCGGCAATCTTGTCAGCGGCGGTCCCACTGCCACCGGAAATGATGGCTCCCGCGTGGCCCATCCGTTTTCCTGGAGGCGCGGTGGCTCCGGCAATGAAGGCCGCCACCGGCTTGGTCACGTTGGCCTCGACAAAGGCCGCCGCCTGTTCCTCGGCATTCCCACCGATCTCACCAATCATCAGGATCGCTTCGGTCTGGTCGTCAGCCTGGAACAGTTCCAGAACGTCGATGAAATCGGTTCCGTTGACCGGGTCACCACCAATCCCCACGCAGGTCGACTGGCCCAGCCCCACGTTGCCCAGTTGCCACGCCGCTTCGTAAGTCAACGTGCCACTGCGACTGACCAGTCCAACCGATCCCGGTGAATGGATGTATCCGGGCATGATCCCGATCTTGGCCACCCCAGGAGTGATCACGCCCGGGCAATTCGGTCCCACCAACCGGCATCCCTCCAGCGCATCGATGTGCTTTCTCACCCTCACCATGTCGAGAACCGGCACCCCCTCGGTGATCGCAATGATCAACTCGATTCCCGCATCAGCAGCTTCGACGATGGCCCCGCTGCAAAATCGGGGTGGCACGAAGACCATTGACGTGTTCGCCCCAGTCGCGGCCACCGCCTCAGCCACCGAGTCAAAAACCGGGAACCCGTCGACTTCGGTCCCTCCCTTGCCTGGCGTCACTCCCCCCACCAGCGGCGTCCCGTAATCGCGACATTGCTGGCTGTGAAACAATCCGGCCTGGCCGGTAATTCCCTGGCAGATGACCGTCGTCTGTTCGTTGACAAGAATACTCATCGGTTCGCCGTTCGTTGTTGAGAGACTCGAAAATCAGTTCCCATCGTCGTCGTGACAGATCAGGCTCCCAGCGTCGCAACCACCTTTTGAGCCGCGTCGGTCAGGTCGGTGGCGGTGATAATGTCGCGTTCGGACCCCTCGAGCATTTCGCGAGCTTTCTCGACGTTGGTCCCTTCCAACCGCACAACCAGTGGCACCGTGATCCCGACGTTCTCGTAGGCACCAAGCAATGCCTCGACAATCGTGTCGCATTTCATGATCCCGCCAAAGATGTTGACCAGGATCGCCTGCACGTTTGAATCCTCCAGGATGATCCGAAACGCCTCGGTCACCGCCTGCACATTCGCTCCGCCACCCACGTCCAGGAAATTGGCAGGCTCGCCACCGTGCAACTTGATCAGGTCCATCGTGCTCATCGCCAAGCCGGCGCCGTTGACCAGGCAGCCGATGTTGCCATCGAGATTGACGTAGCTCAAGCCCGCCTCGCCAGCCCGCACCTCCGCCGAATCCTCTTCGTTCAGATCCCGCAGTTCCGCGAAAGACTCGTGACGGAACATCGCGTTGTCGTCAAAGCTGACCTTGGCATCCAGGCACAACAGTTGGCCACCGCCGGTGACCACCAAGGGATTCACCTCCGTCAAGCTGCAGTCACTCTCGACGAAGAAGCGGCACAACGCCGGCAAGAACTCGACGGCATTCTCCAGTGACTCGCCCTCCAGTCCCAGTGCCCCCCCAACCGTCCGAGCCTGCTCGGCACTCAGACCATCAACGACGTCGAACGGTTCATTGAAGATCTTGTCGGGAGTCTCGGCAGCAACCTCCTCGATCGCCATCCCTCCCTCCGTCGAGGTGATCAGGACCGGGCTGCTGGTCTCCCGATCAATCACGATCCCCAGATACAGTTCGCGTGCAATGTCCAGCCCCTCCTCGACAAACAGAGTCTTGACCGTCTTGCCGGCTTCACCGGTCTGGATCGTCACCAGCGTGTTTCCCAACATCCGCTCGGCATTCTCGCGGGCCTCCTGGGCCGAGCGGGCCAGCACCACTCCGGGTTGCTCGGGCTCCTCGACGAAACGCCCTTTGCCACGCCCACCGGCGTGAATCTGCGACTTGACGACAACCAGTTCGCCCCCGAGTTCGTCGAAGGCCGCGGCCACCTCGTCTGCGGTGTGGGCCACAATCCCCCGTGGAACCGCCACA
Source organism: Planctomycetaceae bacterium (assembly GCA_002724415.1). Lineage (GTDB taxonomy): Bacteria > Planctomycetota > Planctomycetia > Planctomycetales > Planctomycetaceae > UBA8437. The sequence goes on along the minus strand of PBOU01000086.1, from coordinate 20,345 downwards.
CCGGCAGCCCGCAACAGGTCCTTACCCTGGTATTCGTGGATCTTCATCGCCTGTCCTGTCCTGCGGTTGAAATGTCATGAGCTTACGGGAAACGAACGCTGTGTCACGTCGAGTGTGAGTGGCCCTCAACTGCCGCTCGTCACATTTTGAAACGGCCAGAATGAGACGCCCAAGGATCACCACGCTCCAGGAAAAAACTACGCTGTCAGGAAGGCCGGCTCAATCGCGGTCGACCAGTATCGTTTGCTCTCGATCCGGACCAACTGAAACAATATCGACCGGAGCACCAACCAACTCCGACACCACATCGATATACGCCCGTGCCTCGGGGGGCAGATCTTCCAGCCGCCGGACCCCGGTGATGTCAACCTGCCACCCCGGCAGAGTCCGCAACACCGGTTGAGCCCGTCCGAGTTCTTCGATCTGGGCCGGAAAATCGGTTGTCCGCTCACCGTCGATCTCGTAGGCCTCGCACACATCGATCTGCTCGAGCTTGCTCAAAACATCCAGTAGCATCACCGCGAGGCAATCGACTCCCGAGAGCCGGGCCCCGTAGCCGGTGGCCACGGCATCGAACCAGCCACAGCGACGGGGACGCCCTGTCACTGTCCCGTACTCATTGCCCTCATCACGAATGTGCTGCCCAATCTCGTCGTCAAGTTCCGTGGGGAAAGGCCCACCGCCGACCCGGGTCGTGTAGGCCTTGACCACACCGATCATCCGACCGATCTCGCGTTCAGGAACACCACTTCCAGAATGAATACCGGCGCCGGAACTGTTCGATGATGTGACAAATGGAAAGGTGCCGTGATCCAGGTCCAGCAGCGACCCCTGGGCTCCCTCAAAGAGCACCCGCTTGCCGGCAGCCAGGGCCTTGTGCAGGTGAGAGGTGGTGTCGGTGACGAACGGTGCCAACCGCGCCGCGTATTCACTGTACTCCTGAAAAATCGCCTCCGCATCCAACGGCACTGATTCGGGATCAAGTGCCGCCAGGACACGATTCTTGTGCTGAACCACCGTCGTGACACGTTCTCGAAGCGACTCGGGCTTGACCAGATCTCCCATGCGAACGGCATGAGTCCGCCCGGCCTTGTCCCGGTAACAGGTGCCAATCCCCCGCATCGTGGTCCCGATCGCATCGCCACCACGTCCCTTTTCGAGCACCGCTTCCTCGGCCATGTGCCACGGAAACACCACGTGGGCCCGGTTGCTGATCAACAGGTCCTGGTCGACGTCACCGTTGCGACTGGTTATCCCATCGAGTTCCTCGAGGAAGGCTCGAGGATTGATCACCACACCACCGGTCACAACCGATGTGACCCCGGGGCGAAGAATCCCGGCCGGCAACAACGAGAGCTTGTACGTCTGGCCACCGAATTGCACAGTGTGCCCGGCGTTGTTGCCACCCTGGTAACGGACGACAATGTCATGTTCCTCTGTCAGCAGGTCGACGATCTTGCCCTTGGCTTCATCGCCCCACTGCAAACCGATCACCGAAGTGGCAGACACCGCTTTTTGATCCCGTCGCATTGATTCTATCTGGACAGCGCTTTGTTGCGCACCATCGCACACGGTCATTGAAAATCGGACGACTCCGCCGGAACAGTCGCCGGCAGATCAAGTCCTCAGGCGGCCGATTCTGGTCTTGTCGCCCCCCCGGGTCTGGCCTAGTGTACCCGATCAGTGCCCGGTTGGGGAGTGAGGCGAGCCACGTGAATCAACCTGCTCAACACCGTGTGCTTCTGGTCGACGATGACGATGCAATTCTCGAAGTGATTTCCACGGCGTTTTCACACGAGGGTTACATCGTCCTTGAAGCTCGTGATGGTTCGGAGGCTCTGGTTCGAGCCGAGCGGGATGCTCCGGACCTGGTGGTCCTCGACCTGGTCATGCCCGGCCGCAGTGGTTTTGCCGTGCTCGATCGAATCCGACAACGCCACTCGACTCACCCTGTGATCATCGTCGTCACCGCCAACACCGATCCTCGCCACGAACAATTTGCCCACGATCGCGGTGCCAACGCCTTCTTTCGTAAGCCATTTGAGGTCGAGACATTGCTAAAATCCGCCGCCAATCTGCTGGCAATCGACGGCTAGCCGCCCCCGATTGCAGTCAGGAAATGCACCTGGCTGTCAGTTTCCAGCCGTGCCAGAACACCCATCGGACTGATGTGCCCGTCGATGGCAACACGCAATCCGGGCTTCAGTTCCCCCTCCTCCAGCACCCGATCGGCGAAGCCGGGAAAACGCAAGTCCAGGGCCCCGATCAATCGCCTCACGCTCGACGCCTCGACCTCGACGTCCACCTCGCCCCCGGTGAGGTCACGAGCAGGAGCAGGGATGTGGACGTGCGGCATCAGGAGGCGTCCGGTGACTATTGGTCGGCAGCCAGCAACTCGTGCAGGACCTTGGGAGGAGACATCGGCAGGCTCCTGAGCCGGACCCCCGTGGCCCGGTAGATCGCGTTGGCAATCGCAGCCGGCGGTGGCACGATCGGCACCTCACCCACACCGCGGACCCCGAACGGGTGTCCCGGGTTGGGAACCTCGACGATGATGGTCTCGATGTCCGGCAGGTCGTAACAGGTCGGAATGCGGTAATCCAGGAAACTGGCATTGTGCAACCGGCCATCGTCGCCGTAGTGGTACTCCTCGTTGAGCGCCCAGCCAATCCCCTGGGCAGCCCCCCCCTGCAGTTGTCCTTCGACATAACTGGGGTGGATCGCCGTGCCAACATCCTGCACAACGGTGTAACGAATCACCTGGACCTTGCCGGTGTCCGGGTCGACCTCGACGTCGGCGATATGAGTCCCAAAAGCCCCGCCGTGCTTGTCGGCGTTGACCGAGCCACGCCCCACCACCGGACCACCCGTCTGGTTCAGCTTCCCGGCGATCTCCTGGAAACCAATGCTCTGTCCGTCCGGGCCGGTCAACGTTGCCCCGGCGTCGTACTCGACCTGCTCGGGGTCAACATCCCACAAGATTGCCGCCCGCTGCCGCAATTGCGTCTGGATATCCTCGGCCGCCTTGATCGCAGCCAGCCCGGTCGCGTGAGTCGTGCGACTGCCCCCGGTGACGTCGGTGTACCCGATGCTGTCGGTGTCCACGACCGTCGGGGTGACGTCCTCGGCTGCAATCCCCAAGATCTCGGCCAGTTGCATTGAAACCGATGCCCGGGTCCCACCGATGTCCGTTGACCCCTCGATCAACGACACCGTGCCATCCTCGTTGACGGTTGCCGCCACAACCGAATTGCCTCCAAAGTTGAACCAGAAACCCGACGCAATCCCGCGGCCCTGGTGAGGCCCCTCCAGCGGCGACTGCCAGTGCTCACTCAGTTCCACGGCCTTGATCGTCTCCCACATTCCCACCGGGGGATAGGTCACTCCATCAACCCGCTCGTCTCCCTCCTTGGCCGCATTTTTCAGGCGGAATTCGACCGGGCAAATCCCCCGAGCCTCGCAGATCTCGTCGACGATCGTCTCGGTGGCCAACGCCACATGAGTCGACCCCGGAGCACGGTAGGCATTGGACCTCGGCTTGTTGACGCAAATGTCGTACCCGTCGATCCGGCCGTTGGGAATATCGTAACAAGCGAATACGCACATGCAGCCGGGGTTGATCGGCGACCCGGGGAATGCCCCAGCCTCGAAGAGCAACTCGGCCTCACCCGCGGTGATCAAGCCGTCGGCGTCCACGCCAATCTTGACCTTCATGTACGATCCCGGCGTCGGACCGGTGGCATCAAATACGTTCGACCGGTCCATGTTCAATTTCACCGGACGACCGGACAACCTGGATAGCACCGCGGCAACCGGCTGAAGATAGACGGCAATCTTGCCACCAAAACCACCGCCGATTTCCATCGGCACGACCTTCACCTTCGAACTTGGCACGTTGAGCAGTTCGGCCACCTGCATGCGGATCATGAAGGATCCCTGCGTGCTGGTCCAAATGGTGATCTTGCCATCGGGTGACCACAGCGCCGTGGCTGTGTGCGGTTCGATGTAGCCCTGGTGCACCGTCTCGGTGGTGAACTCCCGCTCGACAACCAGGTCTGCGGCGGCAAACGCCGCATCAACATCGCCTTTTTCATAGTGGAAATGCTTGGCAACGTTGGTCGGGGTGTCGCCCTTTTCACCAACCGGCTGCCGGTCGGTGCGGACATCGTCGTTGAGTACCGGGGCGTCAGCTGAGCGGGCCTCGCGGACATCCAGTACCGGCGGCAACACGTCGTACTCGACCTCGATCAATTTTGCCGCTTCCTCGGCTATGTGGACAGAATCGGCCGCAACCGCCGCCACCGCGTGCCCCGTGTACAGCACCTTGTCATTGGCCAGAACGTTCTGGTTGAGGTGATACCAATCGACGATCCCCTCGCCGAGATCTCCCGCCCGATGCGAGGCAGACGGCAAATCGGCGTTGGTGCACACCGCGTGCACGCCGGGAACCGCCGCGGCCTTGGAGGTGTCAATCGAAACAATCCGGGCGTGCGCGTGTGGACTTCTGAGCACATAACCATGCAGAAGTCCCGAGAGCTTGATATCAGCCCCGTAGCGAGCCCGTCCGAGCACCTTGTCGGTGCCGTCATGACGAATGGGGCGGGTCCCGACCACGGCGTACTCTGGCAGCCGCCCTTCCTCGACCAGCCGCTGGTTGCCCGGTGCCCCACCGGGGAACGGTTCGACGCGGAACTGGCGTTCTTCAACACTCGCCATCAGTTTGCCTCCTCTTCGGCCGCCTGCTGGACGGCACGCACGATCTTGTCATAGCCGGTACAACGACAGAGATTGCCGGCCAGGTGAAAGCGAATTTCGTCCTCGGTCGGCGAAGCATTTTCCTCGAGCAATGCCTTGGTCGACATGATGAAACCAGGAGTGCAGATACCGCACTGCAAAGCCGCCTGACCGAGGAAAGCGTCCTGGATCACGTGCAGACCATCGGTCGGGGCCACCCCCTCGATGGTCTCCACCTCACTCCCCTCGACCTCCACGGCCAGCACCAGACAACTGTCAACCGGTCGCCCGTCGAGAATCACCGTGCAGGCACCACAGTTGCCGTTGGAGCAACCCTCCTTGGTACCAATCAGGTCGAGGTCCTCCCGAAGCACCTCGAGCAAGGTTTGCCGCGGTGCGGCCAGGAACTCGACGGGGTCACCGTTGATCGAGGTGGAGATTATTCGTTTCTTGGCCATCGCTTCTTTTCCGTTAGATCGTCCGTTGAATCGATCGTCTTGTCTTGAGTTGCTGAATGCCACGTGGGCTCACCGGCCGATGCGGTATCCGGTCTCCTCGCCTCGCGCCCGTGCCACGGCCTCGCGAATCACTCGCTCGGTCAGCACACCGCACACGTGGTTGCGGAACTCCACTGTGCCTCGCATGTCATCGATCGGTGTGGCCGCATCACGGGCCGCAGCCGCAGCCGCCAAAATCGCATCATCAGAAACCGGCTGGCCTGCCAATGCCGCCCCGGCCGCCTCGACAAACAGCGGTGTCGCCGCGACCGCCGACAGGGCAATCCGGGCCGACACGAATGACTCGGCCGCCTCATCCAGTTCCACGGATGCACCAACGCCGACCACCGCGATGTCCATTTCGTTTCGAGGAATAAACCGGCGGTAGTGAGATCCACCGACAGCCGGACGAGGAGCAAAGAGGAGCTCCACCACCAACTCCCCATTTTCGAGCACGTTCTGTCCCGGTCCAGTGCAGAACTCCTCGGCCAGCACCTCGCGTCGGCCTCCCGGGCCAGCAATCACAACACGCGCTGCCAGTGCAATCAACGACGGGATCGAGTCGGCGGCCGGGCCACTGTTACAGAGATTGCCACCAACACTGGCACGGCTCTGAATTTGGGTCCCGCCGATGATCCGGCAACTGTCGGCCAGGGCCCCGTAGCTGGCCGCGATCTCGTCATCGCCATAGATCCGGTAGCACGGCACCGCCGCCCCCAGCCGCAATCCCTCGTCGGAGAGTTCCAGGACATTCAGGTCGGGGATCTTCTTGACGTCGACAACCACGTCGGGCTCGAGTCGCCGGGTGCGGATGTGGTCGATCAAGTCGGTTCCACCAGCCAGTGGCCGTGCCGCTGCCGGATTCTCGGACAACAACGCCACCGCGTCGTCCAGTGTCGTCGGAGCCTCGTATTCAAAATCACGCATCGCGTCGAGTGTCCCGTCGAAAGGTGCCAGTGATGAGTGGAGTGAGACCATGCGCCGCTCGGGGCACAGAGCGTCCACAGGTTACCGGCGAGATCGGGACGCTTCAAGCAACCGCGGGACTCCGCCGCTGCCCGGCAGCGCCACCAACAGGCCTCCAGCGCTATGGCTTCACTGAAGCTGGTTGCTGCCGACCGACAACCAGACGTATCCGCTGGTTGTAGGAGCCGAGTTCCAGATACCTCTCGGCCAGGTTCAACTTCAGGCCGTTGAAACTCCAGTAATTCGACGGCGTCTCGAGTGATGCCCGCGCCTCCCCGGTCTGCTTGTCCAGCGCCTGCAACCTCAACAAGTAGTACCTCAGGTTGCCTTCTCGCTTGTACTCCCGGGAAGCCAGTAGCAGCAACGGCGAGTGCTCGAGCTTGTCGAGAACCAGGTTGAGTCCCTGCACGGTTTTCCTCCACCGCGGCGGACCGCCGGTCGCTTCCTGAGAAAACGCCACCAGCGGACCGTTCACCCGGATCGCGGCCAGGTTGACCGAATAGTAGCTGCCCTTGGTGGGCTTGTTCACCGCCACGTAGAGATTCTCAGTGTCCTGGAACGCGTAGACATTGGTTGCGCCCTTCAGGTCAGCCGGAGCGACCCGCCCCACCGCACTCCGCTTGCCTGTTCGCAGGTCGAGACGCTCAACCTGTCCGGCCCCCGTCAACAGCAGAAGGTGGTCGTCACCAAGCGTGGTGAGCCGAACACCAGACTCGAGCTTGTGTTGCCACAACGTCTTGCCGCTCACCACGTCATCCTGTTGCACGAACATCTGTGTCCAGGTCAACCCGAACAGATTGACCGTGCCCCCATCTCGGACCCAGGTGATCGTCTGCCCCTCCAGTCGCAAGGCGCCCTGCAACTTTTTGGCCAGGTCCTTGATCTCCANCTTCCGCCCATCCCGGACACGCAAGGCCACCGGTGGACCACCGACCGGNGTGCCCTGCGGTCGCGTCGAGACGGCTGGAACCGGGAGAAATCCGCCCAGTTTTGTCGAGCTCACCGGCAACCGCTTCGACGGACCGGCCCCGAGATAAACGACCTGGTCACTTCCCAGCACATGGGTTCCCGACGCGACACGATTGCGTTGCCAGAGCACTTCGCCGGTNCTTGTCTCCAACGCCGTCAGTCGCCGCTGGCCCGACACACACACCACCTGGCGATTGACCACTTTGAGCGGTCCGCGTCGTGAATTCCTCACCGCAAGATTCAACCGCACCGCAGCGTCTTCGGCCCGGACCAGGACCGGTTGCCGGGGACGCGAGGACATCACCCCAACGTTGGGCACGTCCAGCGGGTATGACCAGATCATCTCGCGAGTTGTCGGCGAGATGGCCTGGACAAGTCCCCGNTGATAAACGATCAACTGGTGCCCGACCGCCCGTGACGGCAGGTAATTCGAACTGCCTCCCCGCCCGGACTGCGGCAACGGAACCGACCAGGTCACGCCACCGTCCTCGNCTCGCTCGACAACCAATCGTTGCTGGCTGGCATCGAAAACCGTGCGGTGCGAATCGTACCAGGGGAGATCCTGGTGATTGAGTTCCAGGTCCTGCCGCCGAACGTTGCGAGACGATCCGGCCGCACGGACAATCTCCACACCACGTGGCCACACCGCCCGNCGAACGGGCCCACCCAGGCCTCGNTTCTGGCGAAACGCCGAGAGTGCNTTGCGGGCCCGCGNGGCAACCGACGGGTCGGACACCGCGGCCAATCNCAGCCAGGTCACCTCCGCCGCCCCCACTCGTCCGGCCCGCGCGGCAACCTCGGCCAGGTGAAACCGGATTGGCCAGGAGGTTCGGTGAAACGCGAACACCTCGACAAACGCCTTCTGACGAGGACGGTCCCCACCCAGCACCTCCCGGGCTTCCATTTCCAGTTGCTTGTCCAACTCGCTCCTGAGTCCCTCGGGCAACTTCGGCCACAGGTCGCCCAACCGGCCACTCACCCAGCGATCCAGTCGGACCCGGGTGGTGTCATTCTCGGCAGTGAGCACCCGGTGACTGGGAAAATCCCGGGCCAACTTTCGAAACCCGTCAACCGCAATGGCCCACTGTTGTCGGGCCACTGCCCGTTCGACCTTCAACTGGCCAACGGTCCGTTTCCGTTCAGGAGAATCGACCAAGCCATCCAGCTGGTCAATCCACGCGTCGACCCGTCCATCCGCATCGGCCAGTTCGNCTCGTACCGCTCCGACCAACGCGGTGCGACGCGCATCACGGAAACGCGGCTCCAACTCCGGCCCCAGTGTCTTCGGATCAATCTGATCCAGTTGTCTCAATGCCGTGGTGTATTCGCGCCCCAGCAGCGCCAGTTCGGACTTTTTGAGCAAGGCCCAGCCGTTGGAAGCATCTCNCGCCAGAGCCGTCTTGATCCGCCCCACCAGGGCATCACGTTGCTCGTACCCGGTCAGTCCGTCAGGCCCCAGNGCCAACACCAACCCACGGGACATGACCAGGTTGCCCAGGACAGCGGCCCCCTCGGACGTCTCGGGCAAGTAGGTGCGGCTCACCACCGCCCCGTCTTCGAGGTCCAGNGAACAGATCTGCCCCGAGGAGAGCGGCAGATGAAACTGTCCCTGGGAACCGACACCGCGACCGCAGGGACGACCGTCGGTGACCGTCAGTCGNTNCACCCAGTCGGGCTTGCCATCTNCCAGGTCAAATGCNGTGACCGAATCGGCNCCCACCAGCACCAGCCGGCCCCCATACCCTCCGGCGACGTAAAGGAAGGAATCCTTGTTTTTCTTCCACAACAAACGGCCGGTGTACAGGTCCAGGCAATGCAACACCGGTTCGGCATGGGGCGTGTACACAACCCGATCACCACAGATCACCGGCGGTGCGGCCGCCCAACTGTTTGACATCCGGCTGCCCGGTGAGCCACCGACAGTCATCCTCATCCCGACCCTTCCGGCCCGGGACGGGTCGGCAGGCTGGGGCCGTGCGTACCGGTGTGCCCAGAGAACCCGGTGACTTGAACACTCGACCCCAACCAGCCAACCGACCGTGGTNGGACAGACGGCCACCCCGTCNGCCACCGCAACGTGTGCCGAGGCCCAACGGCGACTNGNACTGGCCAGTGCNGGAGCATCAACATAGGCAATTCGTTGAGACCACGCCGGCNGGCCNGTGGCCGCCTCCAGCACGTGCAANCGGATCTCGTTGTTCTGTTCGCCAACGACGTACAGCCTGCCGGCCTCTGGCGCCGGGGCACCCAGAAAACGGGTTCCAGCCAGTGGCAGGTCGAATGGTTCATCCATCTTCATCCCNCCCGCCTCCCAGGNGGGCCGACCACTCACCAGGTCGTAGGCTGCCAGGGTGTTCCAGTGCCTGGGCTGCTTGGNATTGCNAACACCAAAGGGATTGAAGCCACCAAACCGGGACGAGGATGCCTGCCGCAACAGGTTCCGATCCTCGATCAGAAACACGTGTTCTCCGTCACTGGAAGGAACCCCGTGCAGAGCGTGCTGGAACAACAACCCCGTCAAAGGATGATTCGTAGCGGCACCATTGACGGCACCAAAACGCACCAGGCCACGNCCNCCCCGCGCCACCTGGACCATCNGCACAGCACCGCCAACAGCCGTCCGGGTCACGCTGGACGATCGGCCTCCCATCAGGCTCTCGACGGCCACCTCCGGACGTGTCTCCCACAACACCCTCCNGCTGTCGACGTCGACCACCTCGATCCCGCGCAACGTCCGGAAGATCGCCTTGTCGCCAACCACAAGGGGCACGAAGGCCGGGATCATGGACTGGCCACGGTCGTCGAGGTCCTCAACCAGTTCGCCAACAATCTCTGCAACGGCGTGACGATGTGTGAGCCGCCGGTGCCAGCGGCGAAGCAACAATGGGGCGCCACCGACGGCACGACCACGTCGTGATGACGATCCGTAAAACACCGGCCAGTCGACCAGTTCCGGCTCGGGTAGAATCGCCGGTCGCGACATCCCCAGCCACTCATCGCGCCTCACCTGACCAATCCCCGGTACTCGCAGTCGCCCCGCCTCCTCCAGATCGGCCAGCAGTGTCTTGACTCGTTCGGGCTGTCCCACGCGGTGGAACACCCAGGCCGCCTTCAAACGCCACGCCGGTACGGCGGCCACGGGGTCATTCCCCTCCAACAACCGGCCCAACCAGAATGCCGCTAGGCCAAGTCGCCCCCGATCGATGTGCCGTGAGGCCAGGCGGTTGGCCGCCTGTCTCCCCGCACGAGTGTGGAAGAACCGGTCGGCCACGTCGACCAACGCCGATTCCCCACCAGTCGTTGTGGCCGCGGCAAACCGTCGGCTCGCTTCCGCACCATACCGAGTTCGGAATGTCTCTCGGAATGACTCGGGCAAACCACCCAGAATCCGGTTGGCCTCATCACGCACCGTGACCCACCGTCCGCCTTCACTGCGAAACAAGGACTCGGATTCAAATTTTGCCGCGGGTGGCGGATTGAGCAAAAGCGACACCGCCTCCAGGGCCTTGGCGTGTTCACCTGACTTCAACCAGGCATGGACCTGGCGAAGCAATTTGGCCTGGCGAGGATCCTGTGGCGCCAGCAAGTCGATGCGATCCCGGGCAGTCGGATCACCATTTCCCACAACCGCCTTGGGCTTCGGCTTGCCGGGAAAAGCCACCGGCTTCCGCGCCCTCCCACCTCCAAAAACACCTCGCAAAAAACCTTCAACCGCATCGGCCGCCTTCTTAATCTCCTGGTCCTTCTTCAATCTCGCAGCCTTCTTGCTCGCAGCCTTCTTGCTCGCAGCCGGTTGGGCGGCAGCCTGAGAGGAAAACGCGCAGGTTGAAGCCGCAATCAGAAAAGCGAACAGAGCGACAAGCCGCTGGCCGAGGAAGGGATTGGTCATGCCGGAACACATTCGGAGAGAACCCTAAAGCACCAGAGGGAGCACTGGCTCCACTATAACCGCCAAGAACAGGTGGTCCCACCGGCTGAACACGAACAAAACCGGGTTTCAGGTGCAGAATCGCACACCTGCTGAGCAACAGATCTGTCGATTCACCTTCTCCAATCCAGGTCACCGGTCAATTCCAATGTCGGAGAATGAAGAATCCCAAAAAACTGGAGGACTGGACTCCTCAATCTGATTTTGTCTGTGTAGTCTCAAGTTGCTGTTGCAGAAAAAGGCGGGCCACAAGGGTCAGGGAGTTTCAGGCTCAGGATCACGATCGATCGACGAGTGAACTGTTGATTCCCCTTGAGGAGTCCTCCAGGACGAGAGGCTTCGATGGTCTGTTGCGTTCCCATTTCTCAGCACCGGCGTTCGGCCGTCCGGACGGTCGTGCCATGTTGCGAGATGGGTGAACGCATCGATCTTCCATCGTCCGGTTCTCTGGCGACCGGACCGTGTCCGAGGATGCACCAGTAATTCGACAACCCAGGAGATGAATACGATGCTGTTCGATTCACGACTGTTTTGGCGTCAGGCAATTCGCAAGGGATTCCAGCGACACGCCACGAGGTCCAGAACTCGCAGCATGCCCCGTCGTCGTTCGTCGAATCGCAACACCGCCGTCGCCGTCGAAAAACTCGAGGACCGGACTCTCCTCAGTGCCCCGGACCCCCTCGAGCCCAACAACACGCTTGCCGAGGCCACCCAACTGGGGACGGTTGTCGGCCACGGGACCATCGACAACGTTGACCTCTCGATCCACGAGACCGGCGACGAAGACTGGTACAACTTTGAGTTGGCTGCCGCGAGTGGACCGGGACACTTCGTCGGCATCGAGTTCGACCACGAGGACGGTGACCTCGACCTGGAACTCTATGACCACGAGGGAGAATTGGTCGCGTGGTCGGCCGGTGTGGACGACGTCGAGAAAATCGGTGGCGAGAGCCTGCTGGCCGGCGAATACTCTCTTCGGGTCTTCGGGTACGACGGGGATTCCAACCCCGAATACAAGGTGCACTACAACGCNCCCACTGCCGCCGGGGACTTTGCGGAATCCAACAACTCCATCGCGACAGCTCACGACCTGGGCACGCTCGAGGGATTCCATTTCTGGCAAGATCTTTCAGTACACGAATCCGGAAACGACGACTGGTACGTTTTTGATCTGGCCGAAGACGCCGAATGGGTTCACTTCGCCGCGATCATGTTCAATCACGACCAGGGCGACCTGGAATTGGTGCTCTACGATTCCGATGGTGGCGAGGTGGACGCCTCGGCCGGCACCCACGATTTCGAGATGATCTGGCTCGGGGGACTCGAGGCCGGAACGTACTACCTGGAGGTATACGGATTCGCCGGGGACGAGAACCCCGACTACACGATGGTGATCGAGGCCCCTCATGCGACCGACCATGTCGATGGAACGTTCGAACCCGACGAGAAGGAACCCAACGATACGATCGAGACGGCCTGGGACATCGGACAGGTGTCCGGGTTCGAAGAAATCGGCCCACTTTCGATTCACGAACCCGGTGACGAAGACTGGTTCCACTTCGAGACACTTGCCACCGCCACGTCATGGGACGGCGCGGCAGTCAATTTCTGGCACGAGGAGGGAGACATCGACCTGTCGCTCTTTGACGCCGATGGCGACATGATCGCGAACACCGGTGGAATCGATGACCTCGAATACATCTCGATGGAAGGCCTGCCGGCAGGTGATTATTACTTGCGGGTCAATGGTTTCGAGGATGCGACCAATCCGGATTACTGGCTTTCGCTGAACACGCCCGAGCCGATCGAGAGTGATTTTGCCGAGTCAAATGACACCCTGTCTGAGGCCTACACCCTTCGTGACATCGAAGGCATCGAGACCATCGACGGACTCTCCATCCACGTCGCTGGTGATGTGGACTGGTTCAGTTTCGAAATGCTCGAAACCGCCACCGACTGGCACAGCATCTCGATCGCCTTCTTCCACGAGATCGGCGACCTCGACCTGGCGGTCCACAATTCCGCTGGCGAGTTGCTCGNGAGTTCCGAGGGAGTCAACGGATTCGAGCAGGTCAGCCTCGACGGACTTCCCGCCGGCGAATACTACGTCTCGGTGTGGGGATTTGAAGACGACACGAATCCCGAGTACATACTCACGATCATTGCCCCCGAAGAATCCGACAGCACCGGTGGTGGCACNGCCGACTTCGCCGAACCAAACAACNCCTCCGAAACCGCCTACGACCTGCGGGTCATTGAGCAGGACAGTTCCTGGGACGACCTCTCGATCCACGAACCCGGTGACGAAGACTGGTTCACTTTCACCACGCTCGCGCCGGGGACTGCCACTGACGCCGTCGGAATCGAATTCGACCACGAGCAGGGTGACCTGGACCTGTCCCTGTTCGACGATGNGGGCAACCTGCTGGAAACATCCGAGAGCATCTGGGATTTCGAACACATCTCACTCGANGGNTTGCCCGCCGGGACCTACCAACTCCAGGTCATCGGTTTTGACGGGGCTGTCCACCCCGAATACGTCCTGGGCATTACCGCTCCCAAATCGCTGGAACCCGACTTCGCCGAAGAGAACAACTCGCAACAGACCGCCTTTGAACTCCGCAACGCGAGCGGTTTCTCGATCTGGCAGGGGTTTTCGATTCACGACGAAAACGATGTCGACTGGTTCGCCTTTGACCTGGTGCGGCACGCCAACGCGCACCACGCGGTGGGAGTCGAGTTCTTCCACGCCGCCGGTGACCTCGACATCGCGTTGTTCGATGCCAATGGTGAACGACTCTCTGACTCATCGGGAATCGATGACGGCGAGGAGATCTCGCTGCGAGGACTCCAGCAGGGGACCTACTACCTGGAGGTGAGCGGTTTCGATGGAGCCACCCTGCCCCAGTACGCCGTATGGATCGAAGCACCGCATCAACATCACGGCGAGCACGAGAATGAATTTGAGCCGGATTGGTCCGAAGAGAACAATTCACTCGCCGAGGCAACGTCATTGCGAGAGATCGTCGGCCACACCACGTGGGATGACCTCTCGATCCACGAAGCAACTGACGTCGACTGGTTCGCCTTCGAGTTGCTCGCCGAGGGAACCACCCACCACCACGTCGCGATCGATTTTGATCACCACGAAGGTGATCTCGACCTGTCATTGTTCGACTCCCAGGGCACTCTGCTGGGCGAATCGACCGGGGTGTCAGACTTNGAGGAGATCTCGCTGTCCGGTTGGCCGGCTGGCGAATACCTCCTGCAGGTCTACGGCTACCAGGGAGCANTCAACCCCGAGTACGGCTTGATGATCGACGGCCCCGATTGGGATGAAANCGAGTTCGAGGGCAATTTCCCACCAGACGACCACGAACCCAACGACACGCAGGAAAACGCATTTGACCTTCGGACCGTCGAGGGCCAAACAACGCTTCAAGATCTCTCGATCCACAGCCACGACGACATCGACTGGTTCCAATTCACGACCACCGCGTCAGCGACCGAAGGTCACTGGGTACGGATCGAGTTCGAACATGAACTCGGGGATCTCGACCTGGCCCTGTACAACGGTGACGGNCTGGTTGACACGTCCGACTCGGTCGACGATTTCGAGGCCATCAGTCTCGAGGGATTGTCCCCCGACACCTACTGGATCGAGATCTTTGAGTACTCCGGTTCAACCAACCCGGAATACACGTTGTCCATCGAAGCACCTGTTGACCGCGCCCCGGCCCCGGATCGTTTTGAGGAAAACGGCACCCTGGCGACAGCCACCGCCGTCCGCAACGACGCCAGCACCGGAACGCTCAGCGGCGACGTGTCCCTCGAAGACGTCTCCATCCACTCGGAAAACGATGTCGACCTCTTTGCCTTCACAACGATTGCCGACGGGACCAGTGCCCACCGGATCACGATCGAGTACCGTCACGGTGACGGAGACCTGGTCCTGGATGTGCTNGACTCCGAGGGAGCGACCGTGGCCACCAGCACCGGCCACAACGGCCACGCTGACATTTCTCTGGACGGACTGGNCGCCGCCACCTGGTACGCTCGTGTCACGGGNTTCGAAGGGGAAACAAACTACTACGACATCGAGTTCGACGCTCCNCNTCCGGAAACTCCCGGGACACCNGGCGAGGGNGAATCCGACGCCTGGACGGTGATGGTCTACATCACTGCGAGCAACCTCGAGAGTTTCGCGCACTCGGATATCAACGAGATGGAAATCGCCGCGGCGGCGCTCCCGGGTTCGGTCAACCTGGCGGTGCTGTGGGANCAAAGCGCGGCAGGCGCCACCTTTGCCACCGGTGGNGGTTCTCAGCCGGCCTGGGGTGATGCCGGCCGGGCCTTCATCTCGCCCGACTCCAACCCCGCCGTGATCGCCACCGAATTCGAGTTACTCGGNGAACTCAATACCGGTGACCCGCANACACTGGCCGACTTCATCGACTGGTCCGTCGANCAGGCCCCNGCGGACCATTACGCACTGGTGATGTGGGACCANGGCAGCGGCTTACAGGGGTTCAACTACGACGACCTGGACGGGACAGCCAGCGACCACCTGACCACGCCCGAGTTGGTCGACGTGCTCGCGGACTCTCAGCGACCGTACCTGGACGTGCTCTCATTCGACGCCTGCCTGATGGCGATGGCCGAGGTCGGTTTCAGCCTGGCCGAACACACCGGCGTGTTCGTCGCATCACAGGAAGTCGTCGGCGCCAATGGCCACGACTACACGACACTCTTTGAAGTTCTCGAAGAGGATCCCGAAACAATCGGGGCCGAGGCCCTGGCCACCGGATTTGTCGACAGCTACGAGGACCAGTACGAGGGCGATTTCTGGGGCTGGGACACCCACAGCGCCATCTCTACCGACGGTTACAGCCTGCTGCTGGAGACCCTGGGTGACTTCGTCGACGTGGGCCTGGCCGGCAACGGCAATGACATCGACGTTCTCCGTGATGCCCGCGATGACGCGATCCCCTACGACATTGCCTTCCTGCGCGATCTGGGCAGTTTCATGAGCCCGGTCGTCGACAATGCCAACGCGTCTCCGGCACTCCGTGAAGCCGCCGTAGCAGTCGAGGACGCAATCGAGGCCATGACATTGNCCCGGTCCGACGACAAGCGAGACAGTTCGGGCATCTCGATCTTCCTTCCGGACAACGCCACCACGGCGGGGTCGTGGTACACCACGCCCTACTCGTCGTTCGACGAGTCCACCGGCTGGAGCAACCTGATCGACACGATGGGCGGTAGCGGCGGCAGCAACACCGGCAGCAGTGGAGGCCGCTCGATCACCGGTCCCGACTGGAGTGAACAAAACAACGTTGCCGCCGCCGCCCATGACCTCAATTCGCTCGTCGGCAGTGGACACGTCTTCTCGTCATTGAACCTCCACACAAACGACGATTCCGACTGGTTCCGGCTGGCGATCACGTCCGCAGGAGACGCGTCCGACAAGATCACTGTCACACCCTCCGGAGAAGCAACCGAGACGATCCGACTGGAGTTGTATGATTCCACCGGAACGACACCACTGCAGACATCCTCCAACGGACCTGGCCCACAGCAAGTCAGCCTCGACGGACTGGCTGCGGGGACCTACCTGGTCCATGTCGACTCGCCCTCGGCAACAGCCATCGCTGGCTATGACCTGCTGGTGGATGCGCCGGACGGTGACGCGGCTTCCGATTGGGCCGGAGACAATTCGACGCTTCCAAAGGCGTTTCACCTGGGGACCATCGGCAGCAACACCGTGTTTTCAGGACTGGGCGTTTCCGCCGGAGCCGACGACTGGTTCACCTTTGACACCCCTCGCCGTGCCAACTCCGCACTCTACACGCTGGCACTCTCCACTCCGCAGGACCAATCCGTCAGCGTCGTCATCCAGGATGACCAGGGCGTCCAGGTCGACGAGGCCAACGGAAACGGCACGCTGGCTCTCTCGTACGTCGCCAGCGGCGGTGGAGAACAACTCACCCTGCGAGTCTCCGGCGGAGCGGACACCGCCTCGTACTCGCTGCACTTCACTCCACAAGCAGCCACGATTGCCGTCAGCCTCGATCACAATGGAGATCTGGTCGTGACCGATACGACAGCCGAGGGCCAGGATGACGTGATGCTGGTCAGGACTGTCGGTGACACCATCGTGGTCGAGGCCCCCGGCCACGTCCTGGCCACCACCGTCGGATCGTCGCTTGACCCACATCGGGTCGAGGTGCCCGTCTCGGAAGTGACCGGTGAAATCCGGGTGGTCGCCGGCGCCGGCAACGACCGAATCGATGCCTCCGGCAGTCTGCATCCGGTCCGGCTTCTCGGAGCCGGTGGCCATGACACGCTTACCGGCGGATTCGCCGCAGACGTCCTCAACGGGGGAAGTGGCGACGACATCCTCTCGTCGGGAACCGGCAACGACAGGCTCTTTGGAGGCGGTGGCCGTGACGTGCTTGCCGGAGGCTCCGACGACGATTTTCTCTCCGGGCAGGGTGGCGAAGACACCATGCATGGTGACACCGGACACGACACGATCAACGGCGGAGCCGCCAATGACAAACTCTTTGGCGACTCCGGCAACGATCGACTCAACGGCAACGATGGACACGACCAGATCAACGGGAGCGGCGGCCACGACACAGCCCATGGTGGCGATGGAAACGATGTGCTACGCGGCGGCAGTGGCCGTGACTGGCTCAGTGGAGGAGCCGGCGGAGACAGGCACTATGGCCAGGGAAATACCGACACCCTTCACGGGGGTGGGAGCAACGACCTGCTCAACGGCGGTCCGGGATCCGACCTGGTCTACGAGATCGGCAATATGGACTTCACGTTGCTGAGCACACAATTGACAGGCCAGGGAATCGACACGCTCGTCGACATTGAACGCGGACGGATCCAGGGGGGAGTCGGTGACAACCTGATCGACGCCTCACAGTTCCCCGGCACCGTCGCCCTCTTCGGAGGCCCCGGCAATGATCGGCTCGTGGGTGGCGCCGCCATCGACCGACTCGTCGGGCAGGATGGTGATGACACGATCGAGGGACTGGCCGGTGACGATCGGATCTTCGGTGGACACGGATCGGATCACCTCGATGGAGGCGATGGAGATGACTTCCTGCGGGGACAGGCCGAGGCGGACTCGATCCTCGGAGGCCCCGGCCGGGACACGCTCAACGGAGAAGCCGGTGACGATTCATTGCAAGGCGGCGACGGGGATGACGTGATCCGTGGCGGCAGCGGCAACGATCACGCCACCGGCAATGCAGGAAACGACCGGGTCTACGGACAATCGGGAGATGACTCCCTCTGCAGCGAGGACGATGATCTGCTGATCGACAATGTCGACCAGATCGATCGCTGCGCNGTGATTTTCACCGACTGGGCCGACCAACTGAACTAGCACCCCACTAGCTGGCNGCCGGCCCCTTGCGGCGNCGGTGCTTGCTCTCGCGACGNCGTGTGTTGCGGCACAGGCGACAGATACGTCCCAGGTACCGTCGACGAACTCCCGCNGTGGTCCGCTTCTCGTACACCACGAAGAACGGCTCCGACGCCGGCCAACGCCGTCGACAGTCCCGACAGATTCGTTCGCCTAGCGACCGATCGCGAGAACGAGCGAGCCGCCGCTGCTGACGGGCCACCTCACGCAACTCGGCTTCCTGACGCTCCCGGTACCCTTTCCAGCGACGCTGACTGGCCTGCGCAGCCTTCGCGGACACCTGCCGTTGCTTCGCCTTGGAATACGGCATCCGCATCACCTCGGCCCAGGTCCGCTTGATCCCCAACTTCTGGAGATGGTAGACCACGCGACGGCGAGAAATCACCGGGGTGTTGTCACGGTTCCACAGCAGGGCGATCTGCTCGGGTGTGCAACGCGAAGCGTGAGCCAACAGGAATGTGTGGAAACGCTCCAGTTCCACCGAGCCGAAACGTACCGCGTCGCGGGCTCGACGAGAACGCCCCCCATCAATCAACTTCAGCCGCCCCAGTTTTTTCTGGATCGCGTTTCGAGAATAACCGGCCAACAGTTCAGGATCAGCGGAAATCTCCGCCGCGGTCCGACCCTCGCGAATGAGCCGCTTGAGCAATTTCTCGGTGGCCGCGGTCCACCGTTTCCGGGGAATCCCGTCGCCCACAAAATCCAGCCTCGCGGCCTTGTTCTGGATCGCTGCCGGAGTCCGCAGCCCAATCTTCATCTCACTGGCCGAAAACCCTTGCGCCAGGAGATCTCGCAGTTGTTCGATCTCGTCTTCGGTCCAGTTGTGACCCGGCATCCCTCTCGCCCGCGTCTCGCTCGTCGCCAGTGACCGTTGAAACTTCTGCGTCCAACAGCTAACCTGATGCGTTTGCATGGTAACGAGCAAACGGTAATTTCCCAAACCAACCGATCAATTAATATTGATGCTAATATTGATGTTATGGTGAGTTCCACCACAACACCGCCCGGATGGTCCTTGGGGTATCTGCCGCTTCAACACCACGACAGTCCCAGAAATCGCACACGGTTTTCCAGCCATGTCCACCAGCCTGCAACTTGATCTGACTGACCGCACCGACGAAGAATCTGGATCACTGGCCTGTCAGCGGCTTCGTGATGTCGGACAAACGCCCGGGGTCCTGTACGGCAACCAGGGCGACACCGTCTCGGTGAAAGTCGACACCGGCCAGTTGAAAGCACTGGTCGACCGAGGCATCCGCGTGCTTGACTTTGAGATGAACGGATCGACGGAAAAGGCGATGTTCCGCGAGTTGCAGTGGGACACCTTTGGAATCACGGTCACCCATTTCGATCTGCTTAGAATTGATGCCAAGCAGAGAATCGAAATCGAAATCCCGGTTGAACTCCGTGGAACCGCGCCGGGCACCAACAGTGGTGGGGCCCTCGAGCAACCGCTGCACTCCATTCGGATCGACTGCCTGGCCGTCGAGGTTCCCGAGAGATTGACCGTGCGAATCAATCACCTGGAAATCGGTGATTCGGTCACTGCCGGTGAAATCGAACTCGACAGCGATGTGAACTTGCTGGTCGAACCCGATGCGATTGTCGTCAGGGTCGTGGAAATCCGCGAGGAAGAGGATGCGGCAGTCCTCGAGGATGGCGAGTTCGAATCGGGACCGATCGAGCCTGAAGTCATTGGTCGTTCGGCCGACGAAGACGAAAGCGACGAAGACGAGTAACCGGACATGAAGGTCATTGTGGGGCTTGGCAACCCGGGTCCCCGCTACCGACGTACGCGTCACAATGT
>PBOU01000085.1 GCA_002724415.1 Planctomycetaceae bacterium | reverse complement strand
GGCTGATCCACTTTGTGACCTTTTATCGAATGATGGAGTCGGTTGAACACGAAATGTTTCGGACACTGGGGACGTCGGTGATGTCTGAAGATGATAATGGGAACCGTCGCGGCTGGCCGCGTTTGTCCGCAGAGTGCGAGTTCCATTCACCAGCGTATTTCGAGGACGAGTTGGCGATCTGTGTGACGGTTGAAACGCTGGGGAGGTCGTCCTTGACGTTGAGTTACGAATTTCGGCGTGATGATACGCGGATTGCCAGTGGTCGTATGAAAACGGTGTGTTGTGTGGTCGACGAGGGTGGCAGGTTGTCGTCGGTTGGGATGCCGACCGAACTACGAGCCAGCCTGGAAAAAATGATCGAATCGGAGTGATACCGTGACTGAAGTTGAGGACAGCGGCGAGGCCCAGTTGGCAGTCAGGAATCTTGAAAAGACTTTCCAGAGTGGCGATTCGCCGTTGCCTGTGCTTTGCGGCGTAGATCTCAATATGCAGGCGGGAGATCAACTCGCGGTGACGGGCCCATCGGGCTCCGGAAAAAGCACGTTGCTTTACATTATCGGCACCCTCGACCAACCGTCGGTGGGGACTGTCACCATCAATGGCGAAGACCCGTTCTCCCGGGATGAAACTGGGCTTGCGAAATTTCGAAATTCACAAATCGGGTTCATTTTTCAAGATCATCACCTGCTTCCGCAGTGCACAGTACTCGAAAACGTCCTGGTGCCATTGTTGGCCTCATCGGGGCCCGCGACGGCTGACGAGGAACGTGCCATGAATCTTTTGGGTCGCGTTGGTTTGGCCGACAGACGTGACCACTTGCCCAGCCGGATTTCCGGGGGCGAACGTCAGCGGGTCGCTGTGTGCCGGGCGCTGATTAACCAGCCGTCGTTGCTGCTGGCCGACGAGCCCACGGGAAACCTTGATCAAAAAACGGCAAACAACGTCGGCACTCTGCTGTTGGAATTGTCTCGCGAGCAGGACGCGATTCTTGTGTGTGTCACCCATAGCCTTGAACTGGCCGGCCGCTTTCCGCGACGGGGGGAGTTGTGCGAAGGCAAGCTTGTCGAAAAGGGGAGTGAAGGATGACCGGGTGGTCGCTGCTGCGAAAGACGCTGCGGTACCACTGGCGAACGAACCTCGTCGTGGGTTTGGGCGTCGTGGCGGCGGCGGCCGTGATAACCGGGGCGTTGGTGGTCGGGGATTCGGTCCAATCCAGCCTTTTGGAAATGCATCTCGATCGTTTGGGGAAAGTCGATCACGCGATCCTCGGGCGAGATCGTTTCATTCGCGAAGCGTTGGCTGACGATCTGCAGGCGGTACTTGGCGACGAAGTTGCGGTTGCCCCGCTGATTATGATGCGGGCAAGCCTGGAGGCGGGCGGCGTCGAATCGGTTGGAAATCGAGAGGGACTGCGTGTTGGCGGAGTGATGGTCTATGGGGTCGATCAAAGGTTCTGGAAACTCGTTCAACATGGAGAGGTGGCCGTTCCGACGGCGGGTGAGGTGGTGTTGTCTGAGGGGGTTGCCTCGGAATTGGGGGATGGGTTGGCCTCCGGCGACGATGTCAGGCTCTGGATGGAACTGCCCAACGCGATCCCTCGAGATTCGTTACTCGGTGATCGCGACAACGACACGATCGATCTTCCGCTGAAGGTCCGTGGCACCTTTGGCCCCAGTGATGCGATTGCACGGCGCGGGGTAGGGCGTTTTGACCTGAATCCAAGCCAGCAACAACCGAAAATCGCATTTGTTGCGTTGTCGACATTGCAGGAGACACTGGCGCTGAACAAACGGCGTGTTCGAAACCGTGAGCAGAGACGGTTTGACGAATACCCGGCTCGGGTCAACACGCTTGTTGTCGCAGGTGGTGAGGGTGATCGCGTTCAGCGGGGGTTGGCCAAGGCGATTTCCTTTGAGGATCTTGGCCTGTCTCTTCGGCCACTCGTGAAACGAGGGTATGTTGCCTTGGAAAGCAACCGAATGGTTCTCGACGATGCGATTGTCGATGCGGCGAGCAGCGTACCGCAGCGTTCGCGGATGCTTGTCCATCTGGCGAATCGGTTGTCCAACGCCGACGACCCTGGTCGTTATTCGATGTATTCCATCGTCGGCGGCCTCGTCCCGGAGCAGGTCGGCAAGGCGCCCTTTGGACCGTTTTCAGGTGGAGGGCGGGATGATGCGATGGCCGATTTGCCTGAAAACGGCGTGGTCATCAACCAGTGGTTGGCTGACGATCTTGGTCTGAAACGCGGCGGACGACTGAAAATTGCCTATCACCGTGTCGGTTCGCACGGTGAACTGCCGGAGGAGGAGCGTTCGTTCGAGGTACATGCCGTAACAACAATGGCTGGTCCAGCTACCGATCGCGGGCTGACACCACATGTTCCGGGGATCACTGATGTCAGGACATTTCGAGACTGGAGACAACCGTTCAAAATGGACCTCGACGCGTTAACCCAACGCGACGACGACTACTGGGACGACTACCGCGCCACACCAAAGGCTTTCATCAGATACAACACGGCCGTGGGCCTTTGGAAAAGTCGCTATGGGACATCCACGTCGCTGCGGCTTGCGGTCGATCCGACCGATAGTAGCGCCTTGGAACACGTCAAAAATGAAGTCGAGTCACGAATTGACTTGTCCCAGTTGGGTTTGACCGTCCTGGAAGTCAAGCAGCAAGGGGTGGACGCAGCCGGCGGAACGACTCCGTTCAATGGGTTGTTTCTTGGTTTTAGTTTTTTCTTGATCGGCGCCGCAACGATCCTGATTGGCCTGTTGTTTCGCCTTGGCATCGAACGGCGAGTGAAAAGCGTGGGGTTGATGCTCTCGCTCGGGTTTCCTCCACGGATGGTTTTGCTGCAGTTGGTGGCCGAAGGGCTGGTAGTTGTCGTGCTGGGGGGGCTTGTCGGGGCGGTTGCGGGAATCCTCTACGCACGCGTGATGGTCTACGGGTTGACACATTGGTGGGTTGGGGCAGTCGGGACCACNTTCCTGGAGATTGATGTCCAACCAGGNAGCTTGCTGGCCGGGTTNGGCGTGTCGGCAGCGGTCGCGGTNAGTGCCATNGTGNTNTCGGCACGCGGGNTGGTGAAGCTCCAGGCGAGGCAATTGTTGGCNGGGATTCTGAGGTCCACAAGAGCNGGCGTCGGAAACAATCACCGTAGTCGGCGAACCGTNGTNGTTTCGTTGATTGCTGGAGTGTTGGGCCTGTTGGCAACGNTTCTCGTGCCGGANNCNGTGTTGTCGGGCGAAGCTTTCTCGGGGCTNTCGGTTCGNATAGTCATCTTTTTCGTTCTCGGAATTTCCCTGCTGGTTGGNTCGGTTGCGATTTTGGCTGTCCTGCTCGAGTCNACTCGCGAGGGNGCGATTGGNGGGCGGGGNCTTNNGCCGCTGACACGCTTGGGATTCCGCAATGCNGCAAGACACAAGTCNCGGAGCGTNCTNTCAGTCGCAATGGTNGCTTCGGCCACGTTNCTGATTGCCGCGGTNGCGGCGGGTAAGCGGGATCCCGTGGCCGAATGGCCGGATGCGTCGACCGGTGGCGGTGGCTTCCTGTTGGTGGCGGAAACAAGCCAACCGATCATTTTTGATCCCGCTAGTCCCAATGGGCGGAAGGAGCTGGGAATCGACGAGAACCTTGATGGAAAAGATCAAGCACTTCTTGAATCGATCGACATTCACTCGTTTCGCATGAAACCCGGGGAAGAATCGAGTTGTCTCAACCTGTACCAGACGAGGCTCCCAACGATCCTTGGAATGACGCGGAGAACGATTGAACACGGCGGTTTTCGGTTTGTGGGAGCCAAGGGAGACAACCCGTGGAAACTGCTGGAGACTGAATCGGTGACAGGCAAAACGGCAACGGAAAAGGGCGGAGTACCCGTTTTTCCGGTGATCGGTGACATGAACACATTGCAGTACAGTCTTCACAAGGCGGTCGGGGATCGAATCCCCTATCCGAATTCCGATTCCCCTGATCTCTGGTTGGAGATCGTTGGAATGCTTGATGCCAGCGTGTTTCAAGGTGTTCTGGTGATGTCGGAAACACATTTTCGAACCGCGTTCCCGGAGGAATCAGGGTTTTCGTATTTTTTGATTGGCGACAAACGTTACGGCACTGCGGGGCAGGTTCCGGGCGACCTGTCGGAATTGGAGATTGTTCGTCGTGGACAGGCGAGGTTGTTGGAGTCAAAGCTGGGTGATTACGGGTTTGATGCCGAACCGGTGGTCGAACGTTTGGGGCGTTTCTTGGCTGTCCAGAACACTTACCTGGCAACGTTTCGAGTCCTCGGCGGTCTGGGCCTGCTGCTGGGCACAATTGGTTTGGCGACAGTGATGCAGCGNAATGTTNTGGAGCGGCGNGGTGAACTTGCGCTTCTGCGAGCCGTGGGTTTTCGGCGAGCTGGCCTGAGGTGGTTGGTGTTGAGTGAAAACGCGTTCTTGTTGTTGTGGGGGTTGGCAGGTGGAACCGTTTCCGCACTCCTGGCAATGGCACCACATCTCTGGAGCGCCGGGGGGGATCCGGTAGGGCTGCTCCTGAGCTTGGCCCGGTTGCTGTCCGCGGTGGTCCTTGTTGGAATGCTGGCGGCCGGCCTGGCAGTTGGTGAAGCTGTGCGGATTCCTGTCGTTCCTTCTTTGCGAAGTGAATAGGGCTTGGAACTGGTTCAGGGGCAAGCGGGGATGCGGACTGGGTCGGAACAGTCTAGGATGTCGGCACGTCAACTCGCTTTGGGTTGATTGAAGGTAGTTTTGGGCCGTGGACGGCCGTCGAAAGGACTCGAATGAAGCATCGTCTGCCGATTCTGTTTGCAGTGGGGACAGCCGTCTGTTGGGGCCTTTACGGTCCCATTCTGACCAAGGCCCGTCATCCTGGCCTTCCGCCACTTCCGCCCCCGGAGGGGTGGAGTGCGTTCAAGCCGTATGTGGGAATCGGATTGGCTTACCTGGTCCTGGCGATCGTTGGTGGCCTGATCATGATGCGGGTCAAAGGGGATACGTTTTCCTTCTCCGGTTCACAAGCCCCGGCGCTGAAGTGGGGTTTTGCGGCCGGGCTGCTTGGTGCCCTGGGTGCCTTGAGCCTGACCTCCGCAATGACATCGTTTCAGGGGCCACCACACGCCGAATTGGTGATGCCCATCGTGTTTGGGGGAGCGGTTACTGTTGTCGGTTTGCACGCCGCNATNTCGCATGGACAGATCAANGCACTGATGGCNGTCGGTATGTTGTTGACCGGCATCGGAATCGTACTTGTTGCNGCCAACACGCCTCATCACAAGAAACCCGCTGGTGATGCGGCGACNGCTGAAAAGACGGATTCCGCGGCACAAAAGACCGTTTCGAACGCTCCAATCAAGCCNATCNTGTTTGCGCTGGGGACCGCGATGTGTTGGGGGCTTTACGGTCCGACGCTACAACATTCCAGGGCTCCCGGGTCGCCGCCAACTCCGCCGCCGGATGGATGGAGCCCGTTCAAGCCATACGTGGGAATTGGCTTGGCGTATCTCGTNCTGGCGATTGTCGGTGGGCTGATCATGATGAAAGTGAAGGGAGACACATTTTCATTTACCGGGGATCATCAAAACGCGTTGACCTGGGGTTTCGGAGCTGGATGCCTTGGTGCGTTAGGCGCACTCAGCCTGACCTCGGCGATGTCGACTTTTACGGGCAAGCCCATTCCGGAACTTGTGATGCCCATTGTGTTTGGTGGTGCGGTGACAATTGTCGGCGTACAGGCAGCGATCGACCAGGAGGATCTCAATCCGTTGATGGGCCTGGGAATCGTACTCACCGGTGTGGGCATTGTTTTGGTGGCGGGAAATACTCCACACGGCCCGGGGCACAAGCCTGTGGAAACTGAGCCTGCGGGGTGAGACAGCCACANCGGCTACCAGTTGAGGACTGGTCCGGANCGGAACGCCAGGTGTTTCGACCCGGGTGGCGACTGCGGTGAACGAATGGTACGATCGCATCANTCCGGTCCGATGGTCGAAAAGCGGCGGACCGCGGGGCTTCCGTGAATTTTGCACGGGTTTACTGCTACAGGGGCAAAAGGATGTTTTCGATGGTCATTCGACGCAAGTGTTTCCCGGTCATTCTCTGTCTGTTTGCCTGCACGGCGCTTCTGATCGCAGGATGCGGTGGGGACAGTGAAAGTGACAATCCGGGAACATCCGGTGGAAACGCAAAATCGGGCCGCCGGCAATTTTTGAGTATGGGCACGTCNCCTGTTGGTGGCGCTTTTCCTGTTGTTGGCGGGGCGATTGCCGAGGTGCTCAATGAGCAAAAGGGCGACAACAACTGGAAAGTCCAGGCCAAGGGCACCAAGGGATCGAAAGCGAACATCCGAGGTATCCAGGATGGAAAACTCGAGTTGGCGCTTTCGAATTCGGCGATCAGCTACTTCGCCGTTCGTGGAGAATCGGGATGGGACAAAAAGTATGACATCCGGGCCGTAGTGACATTGGCGCCCAATGTCGCGATGTTCATCACAAAGAAAGAAACCGGNATCAACACCATCGCCGGACTGAAAGGGAAGCGAGTGGTGGTCGGGCCCTCGGGAGCCGGTTTTGAGATGTTTGTTGGTCCGTTGCTCAAGGGNCATGGCCTCACGTACGACGATTTTTCCCCACTGAACAATACGCAGAGCGGAGCCGTGGATCTTCTGGCNGACGGAAACGCCGATGCTGCCTTCGTCGGTGGCGCGGTGCCAACTGGNGCNGTGACCCAGGCCTGCAGTTCGCATGACATCGTGTTTATTCCGTTCGAGNCCAAGGCGAGAACTGAATTGGTGAAAGANTTCGACTTTTTCCAACCGTTCACGATTCCCAANGACAAGTATTCGGATCTNGAAGCTGATTTNGAGGGATTGAATGTTGGCTCCATGCACCTGATCACCTCGGCCGGGGCCGANGATGAAATGGTGTACCAGTTGACCAAAACCATCTGGGAGCATCGCAAGGCGATCGCCGGCAAGCACCCGGCTGGCCGCGCTATCAACGAAAAGAATGCCGCTCGTTACACGGGGACCGAATTCCACCCCGGTGCGATTCGTTTCTATGANGAAATTGGCATCTGGCCGAAGGCTGAGTCNGCAGCCNAGNCGGCCGAAGGGAAAACGGACAGTGATGCGGCGGATGCGAAAGCCCCCGCAGGCAAATAACCCCTCAGGGAAGAGGCCAAGCCGTGGGAGACCGGCTCCGCCAGTATGTCGTGACCGTGTTTGGGGTGGCGTTGTGCCTCTTCACGGTTCTGGAGATGAACTATCCGCGGCTGCAGCAGCAGTCGGCGTTGGCGTTGTTCATCATGATGGGGCTGGTGATTTGTTTCATCGAGAGTCCCGTTCACGAGAAATTTAAGGATTGGAAATCCCTGAGGATTGTCGATCTTGTNCTCGCCCTGGCNGTGGTCGTCAGTTGCGGTTATGTGGTCGTGCAACTCGAACCGACATTCCGTGGATTTTGGGCCGGAGGTGAGTCGCTGGGCGACCGAGCGGGCAGTGAATCCAACTGGGACATCATTGTCGGTGCAGTCGGGTTGTTGCTTGTGCTGGAGGCCACCAGGCGTTCGATCGGTTGGATTGTACCGGCTCTGGCCCTCGCCTTTGTTGCGCACACATATTATTGCTTCGCGTCGATCGAGTATGACCTGCCGGAGATGCCTGGCTGGTTGCTACCGCACGCCGGCCAAAGCGCTGGAGATATTGTTAGCACGACATACATTCAGACACTTGGGGTCTTTGGCCCCGCTGCTGCGGTGATGTTCAAGTATGTGTTTCTGTTTGTCGTGTTCGGTGCCTTTCTGGAGATGTCCGGCGCAACCCAATTCATTATTGATTTCTCTGAACGCGTGTTTGGAGGGAGCCCCGGTGGTCCTGCGAAAGTGTCGGTCCTGGGTAGCGGCTTGATGGGTTCGTTGTCGGGAAGTGCGGTTGCCAATGCGGTGACCACAGGCACATTTACGATCCCGATGATGCGGAATGTGGGTTTCAAACCGCACGTGGCGGCTGGCATCACAGCTGCAGCGGCTTCCGGTGGTGCGCTGGTTCCGCCGGTCATGGGGGCCGGGGCCTACATGATGTTGGAAATCGTCGAACCCAATGTGACGTTTGTCCAGGTGGCCACCGCGGCGGCGATTCCGGCTATTTTGTACTACCTTTCAATCTGGATGATTGTTCACTTCTATTCTCGTCGCGCCGGCCAGGCGGCGACGTCATCTCCCGAGGCGGCCAAGCGGACACTGTCCAAGTTCGAAGCGACGGTGTTCTTCGGAGCGTTGATTGCCTTGATCGGATTGTTGTTGGACAACTACACGCCATTCAAAGCGGTTTCCGGCGCGCTGATGGTGATCATGGTATGCACAGTATTTCGGCGTGAATTGCCAATGGCGCCGCGTGCACGTGTGGCGGCAATCGTTACGTTTCTTGTGGTTGTCGTTGTGAACCAATTGCAATGGAAATGGTCGGGGTGGTTGCCCGAGGGGATTTCGGAATTTTTGTCACCTTACCAGCCGGGGCCGTGGACTGATCCGAGCGTTGAGTCGATGACACGGCGGGCCGTGATGGGCAGCTTGCTGAATTCAACCATCCTGGGAACGGCTGGATTGTTTGTGTTTGGCCTGTGTCAGCGAGGCTGGCGTCCCTCGATGCTTGGGGCCATGGGCCGGGCGGCGAAGAATGGTGTGTCGCTGGTGGCGGCAAGTGCATGTGTTGGGATCATCATTGGAGTCGTTCAGCAAACTGGAATCGCCACGGATTTCAGTTCAGTCATCAAAAGCGTGGTGGCAACCAATCTTCTGCTGGCACTGCTGGGAATTATGGTCTGCTCCATCATCCTTGGGATGGGAGTGCCATCGGTTGTTTGTTATCTGCTGATGGCAACGTTGATGGGATCCCTGCTCGGTGAATTGGGAGTGATTCCGCTGGCTGCCCACCTGTTTATCTTCTATTTCGGCATGATGTCGATGGTGACACCGCCGGTGGCCCTTGCTGCCTACGCCAGCGCGTCAATCGCGAAGGCAAAAATCATGAAAACGGGATTGGCCGCCTTCCGTTTTTCGTTGGTTGGTTTCACGCTTCCGTTCATGTTCGTGTACAGGCCCGCTCTCCTGTTGATGGACAAGGCGAAGTGGGATGCGTGGGCGGCTGCTAAAAGCGAAGGTCGACTGGGGGAAGCCACGGAACTGCTCAAGGTGGCCCAATCGTCCTATGCGCCGGTGGACAGCCTGGCACTGGCCGTCACGACAGCGGTCGTCGGTGTTGTTGCACTGGCGGCAGGAATTGCCGGGTTCTTCCGGAAGGAAGCGGGATGGATGCAGCGAACGATGTTTCTGGCGTCGGCTGGCATGTTGTTGTTTCCTGATACGTGGCTCAACATCGGTGGGGCCGTACTGTTTGCGATCACCGTCGCTCTCAATGCGATTGCGAAAGACACGCCAGGCGCTTCTGTCGACCAAGTGTCCGCTGAAAAAGCCCAGGCCTGAGCCTGAACACCTACAGACGAGAGGCCTGCCATGCCCTCTATGATCTCTGCTCCGCAGCCCCTGGCTGTTGAAGCCGGGGCGCGTATGCTCGCCGATGGGGGCAATGCGTTCGATGCTGCGATCACCAGTCTCGCCATTCAATGGCTGATCGATCCGCATTCGTGTGGAGCCGGAGGCTACATGGTGATGGCCTCCTTTTCCGCCGAAAATGGCCGGATGAATCCGGTGGTGGATGCGCCCGCAGTCGCGGGGAGTGGGGTGTCAGCAGAAATGTGGCAAGATATTGTCATTCGGGCGAACCCCGAGGGCTGGGGTTACTTCCTCCAGGGAAAAGTGAACGAAGACGGTTACCAGAGCGTCTGTGTTCCAGGGATTGGCCGCGGGTTGGAAATGGTCCACCAGAGATGGGCGAGCCGAGGTTGGGACGAACTTTTGGCGCCAGCCATCGACATGGCGGAGAATGGTTGGGTTGTCGGGGCGCTGCAGGCGGCGAGATGGAAAGAACCCCCCAGCTTTTACGAGGGCTCTTCAGGACGTCAGAAACTCGATGTGACACCTTCAGCGCAACGGATTTATCTGAAGCCGGACGGATCGACCTATGAGATGCACGAAACGCTGAAGAATCCCGATTACGCCAATACGTTGCGAAGAATCGCACAGGCTGGCCCCGGAGATCTTCACGACGGGCAACTGGCCGAGCAAATGGCAGCAGACCTGTCCGCCAATGGGAGCTGGGTCACGTCGGACGACCTGGCGAATTATCAGGCCCGGAGCGAGGACCCGGTTACCACGGTCTACAAGGGATATACGGTGGCCAGCAACC
>PBOU01000084.1 GCA_002724415.1 Planctomycetaceae bacterium | reverse complement strand
AAGCCGGATGATTAACTCAGCCGACCCCGACGAGCGTGATGAGTTCGACAAGCAAATCAAAGGGGCCATCTTGCACAGCTCGATCTGCGGTGACGGGGACGATCAGATCAACGGCCAGGGATCCCACGACACGCTGGCCGGCAACCAGGGGGTCGACGTGATCAACGGGTTGGCCAGCGAGATCAACGAGAACTTCACGTTCTATCAGTCGTGGGTTGATTCGGTCTGACCACCGGCTGCGAGTTGTTCGAGAGATTCGGCGGCCACGAGTCGCCGGATGAGCCCGGCGTTGGCTTTCGGGAAGTCACGGAGGTTGAGTTCCCGGGTCGGTCGCCAACCGAAGGGCTGTGTCGCTGATGGTTGGTCGTGGTCTCCCCGGGCATGGCAGAGCCAGAAGTCCAGGGCGACACGACCGTGGTCGTAGTCGTGCGACCGGTGCTCGAGCAGTTGTATTGCGTCAACGGCAATCCCGGTTTCTTCCAGGCACTCTCGGATCGCGGTGTCTCGTGTTGATTCCCCGGGCACGCTCTTGCCTCCGGGAAACTCGAGCATGTTTGCCAGGGACGTTTCCGATGACCGGATTCCGACCAGGCACCGCGTGCCATCGCGGGTGAGGACCACTGCGATTCCGACCCGTTGGCGGGGTTGGGTCACTCGGTGTCGCCGTCGTCGCGAGCATCGGTTGGTGGCGCGCCCATGATGTGGTAGCCCGAGTCGACGTGCAGGGTCTCGCCGGTGATCCCGCTGGCCAGGTCGCTCAGCAAAAACATCCCGGTCTTGCCCACCTCGTCGGCCTCGACGTTTCGTCGCAGCGGAGACAGGTTCTTGTAGACGTCGAGCATCAGGTCGAAATCGCCGACGGCCGAGGAACTGAGTGTCTTGAGCGGTCCGGCCGAGAGAGCATTGACCCGCACGCCCTCGGGGCCCAGTTCACTGGCGAGATACTCGGTGGCGCTCTCGAGCGCTGACTTGCACAGCCCCATCACGTTGTAGCCGGGGATGACTTTTTCACCGCCGAGGTATGTCAGCGTGAGGATGCTGCCACCAGGTTGCAGCAATGGGCGGGCGCGGCGAGCCAGCGTCATCAGGCTGTAAACACTGATTTCCATCGACAGCTTGAACCCGTCGCGGCTGACATCGACAACCTCACCCTTGAGATCGTCCATCGGGGCGTAGGCGATCGAGTGAAGGAGGAAATCGATTTTGCCATAGGTTGACTCGGCGACGTCAAAGACATGATCGAGTTGTTCGTCGTTGGTCACGTCGCAGGGTTCAATCAACTGGGTGCCGAGTGGCTCGACCAGTTTTCTGAGCCGACGTTCCATCCGAGGACGCTCGGGGTCCCTGTCGGGCAGATGAGTGAAACCGATTTCAGCTCCCTCTTCGTGCAGTCGCTGGGTGATGGCCCACGCGATCGAATGGTCGTTGGCGATGCCGAAGACCAGTCCCTTCTTGCCGTCAAAAAGGCCCATGCCGATGGCTCCCTGGGTGAAATGTCAAAAGAGACTGGTTGCTTCCCACAAAATCGCGTGCGGGATGCGGCGAGAATAACGACTGCCGCGGACGGCTTCAACGTCCGGCCGCCGGTCGACGTTCCTTGGGGTGGGCCGCCAGGAAGGCTGACGTCATCTCCTTGCGAATTCGCTGCCTCAAGCCGCCCTGCAGGAGATTCGAGTGGTCACGGCCCTTGTGGATTTCCACGACGGCATCGCTGCCCAGATCTGCGAGGGATTTCTTGAGCCGGATGGTGGCTCCCTCGAGATAGAAGGTGTCGACGTCACCCATGAAAACGTGCAATTTGCCTTTCAGCTTGGGAGCCAGTTTCTTCCAGTTTCGCTCGAGAACGAGACGGATATCGTACTTCTCCCAGGTCTTGGCGGTTTCGAGATCGACTCGTCCGGTCTTGCGATCCCACAGCAGCCTGGGTGTGCCATCGGCTTCCCGTGGGCTGAAGACGGCTTCAAAACTGTGCAGTTGGCCGCCATGTCCGAGCACCCATTCCATGTCGGCGAATCCCTTGTACCACAACAGCACCCGACCGTTGACTCGTGCCAGTGGCCGCCGTTCTCCCTGTCGGTCGACGTACATGTTTTCGCCGCTGGCATAGAGATTGATTCGCTGGAAATCGCGGAAGTCGACCGGATCGGGAGCCGTGCTCCACGTGCCACCAAAAATCTCGGGATAGGTCACCTGCAACCACAGGCTGCTCCATCCTCCCGATGAGTGGCCGGTGAGGAAGCGGGCGGTGGGGTGAGGGATCGTACGGAATTTCATGTTGAGAGCTGCGATCAACTCGGTCGTCAGTGCCTGACCAACGGGGCCGTTGTTGGCAGAGTCGGCAAACACGTGATGGCCGAGGGGGCAACTGGGGTCCAGCAGCACACGCAGGAACTCGACACCGCCCTCGTTTTGTTCCGGGATTGGCCGGGTGAGGCTCCCAGAATGGTGAGTGCCGCCAAATCCGGGGATGGTGAAGATCACCGGATAACGCCTCTGGGGTTGTTGGTAATAACTGGCCGGCAAAATGATGGCAGCCCGCAACGAAACGGGACGCTTGTGGAATCTGGTGAGCAGTTTTGAAGGAACCTCCAGGAGTCGGCTCCACTTGGTCTGGGAAAACGTCCGGGGCTTCACCAACTGGTCGATTTTTAGTGAGACGAGTTTCGATGATGTGTCATCATCGAGCTTGGTGGCGGGGCTGAAACCATTTCCTTCACCGACACCGATTTCTCTGTCGTGTGGATTGAATCGGACCACGGCCTGGGCCTGATGTCCGGCGAGCTTCATTTCTGAGAGCGGACCGGGATAGCCCAGGATCGGTCCAGCTTTGAGTCCCTGGTCTCCAGACAGGCTGCCAGATGACTTGCTCGAAAATTCCAGGGCAACGCCCGGTCGCCAGTTCTCGACATCTCGTGCGACAAACTGCTCGGGGGTGAACCAGCTTGGCCCCTTGCGCGGCTCTCGATTCCTGCGGCTGAAAATCACGTAGACCCGGCCACTGAACGGTGCCGAGTGAACCGACTTGATGAACTCGACGCGAAAGGTTCTCGAGTCGGCCAGCGTGGAGTTGCAGGCGGTGGTCGTGACCAGGGCCAGGAGGGTGGCCAGGCAGCGTCTGAGGTTTCGGCGAATCATGGGCGGTCCCCGGGGAAACGTCAGTTGTTGGGATGTCCCATGGTAGCGATCGAATTCT
This sequence comes from Planctomycetaceae bacterium, assembly GCA_002724415.1. Taxonomy (GTDB): domain Bacteria; phylum Planctomycetota; class Planctomycetia; order Planctomycetales; family Planctomycetaceae; genus UBA8437. The sequence continues at coordinate 41,666 of PBOU01000084.1, read as the reverse complement.
AGAATTTCGTGTGATTTGGCCTCGATCTTTGGGATGGAACGTTACAATGCCGCCCGGTGGGGCCAAGGAGTGGCCTCCGCGACTGCCGAAGGGAGGACGCCGTGACGGAACATGGCGATAGGCGGAGGGTAGAGGTTGGTCACGACGACACGGTGACTGATTCGGCGATTGCTGATTGGGGCGAACGGTCGGTCTCTTACCGGGGCTACGACGTTTTGGACCTGGTCAGGGAATCGACTTTCACCGAGGTCGTGTACCTGTTGCTCTACGGCGACCTGCCGGAGGAGATTTTCCTTGCCGATTTTCGGGCCGTGCTGGCCGCGGCCTCGGATGGGAATGACTGGAGTGACGAATCGGCATGGATGTCCGACCTGCTGGATCGTCTGCCTCTGAACGTTCCTTTGACCGAGATCCTGCGGACATCGGTCAGCGCGCTGGCTCATTTTGACCCACAGCCATCTGATCGTTCCGAAGACGCGGACCTCGCGAGAACGGTCCGGCTCCTGGGCCGCATGCCGATGGTGCTGGGCAGTCGATTGGCGGTGATTCGTGGTGAGGAGCCTATTGATCCGGATCCCGAGCGGAGTTTTCCGGCGCAGTTGGCGGAACAATAGACCGGCAGTGTTCCGTCGCACTTGTTGGAACGCGCCCTGGAGGTGTTGCTGATCAGCGTCGTCGATGTCGGGTTCAGTCCGGCGGTTCAGGCCGCGAGGTTGGCCGCCGCGGCCGGCGCGGATTTGTATGGTGCGGTCCTGGCGGCGGCAGCGATCGAATCGACCGCAGACCGGGGTGGCCTGGCCGAACGGCTTGTCTCGTTGTGGGACGAACGTCCCTGGGACGACGATGCAGAAGGCTGGGTGCTCGAACGGCTCGATGCCGGACTTGGAGTGCCCGGGAGTGTGTTCGGAGGACAGGCCGCTTTTGATCCTCGATGTGAGATTGTCGCTGCCTGGGCCGAGCACCTGGCTGCCGAGAGCGGTTCTGAGTCGATCGCGGAGGTCGACAGGGCGGCCGCCCAACTCGAATTGGCAGTCGTCGCCTGTGGTGGTGTCCCGGGGTGGGACTGGGCCACGGTGCGATTGTTGACCGCTGGAGGGATTGCCGCAGAGTTGCACCTGTCACTGGTGGCGGTGGCCCGGTTGCTTGGCTGGGCGAGTCATGTGTTGGAACAGTTTGGTCACCCGGTCGCGAGTGCAACCCGGCCCCATTACGTCGGGCCAGGTCCTCGTGAGATCCCGTCCCGACCGGCATGGGATTGAGCCGGGATGAACGCCGGGGTGAACACGGGGAGGCGGGTTGAAAAACCGTCGGGCACGGGGTTCAATCGACCCGGTCTTTCCGGTGTGAGTCGGGTTGGAGGAGATGGAATGAGGATGTGTCGATTGGTGCTGTTGTTGATTGCGTTGGGAACGCCCGCCGTATCCCTGGGTGTTGAAGCCGAGGCTGTTCAGGACCCCGCGCCGCCGAAGGTGTCCGGCGAGGCCAGCAACACGACCCCACCACCGCTGAAAGCCTACGTGCGTGTCAAGAAGGGGACCGCCGCAAAACCACTCTCAAAGGAAGCCAAGACACACCCCTGGACGGGGTTCCTGGGGCCCACCCGCGATGGGAATTCGACGGAAACCCATCTGCTGAAGACCTGGCCCAAGGCCGGTCCGACGAAAGTGTGGGAACTGGCCGCGGGGGATGGATACGCCTCGCCGGCTATCCAGCACCCGTACCTGGTGTATCCTCACCGGGTGGGTGACTCGGTCCTGGTCGAGTGTCTGCACGCCGAAACGGGACAGCAGTACTGGCAGTACAAGTTTGCCACCGCATACCGGGACCGACTCGGATACAGCAGTGGCCCCCGATCGACGCCGGTGATCGACGGCAACCGGGTCTATATCTACGGCGCCGAAGGCGTGCTCGTCTGCCTGGAATTGGCGACAGGTCGTGCTATCTGGAAGAGGGATCTGGTTCGAGAATTCCGTGTGCCCCAGGATTTTTTCGGGGCTGTCGGAACACCGTTGCTGGTGGGCGATCGCCTGGTCGTGAACATCGGGAAAGTGGGGGGGCCCTGCGTCGCGGCGTTTCACACACTGACCGGCAAGCTGGTGTGGGTGTCGGGAAAGAAATGGGGGCCCAGCTACGCATCACCCCGGCTGGTGACGATTCATGGAAAGAAACGCGTGCTGGTGTTTGCCGGGGGGGAGAGTCGGCCATCCACCGGTGGACTGATGTTGATCGATCCCTCGAATGGGAAACTGGGGCTCGAGTTTCCGTGGCGCAGCCGGAAGTACGAGAGTGTCAATGCGTCGTGCCCGTTGGTGGTGGGTGGCAATCGCATTTTTGTTTCGGCCAGTTACCAGACCGGCAGTGCGCTGCTGGAAGTGGGCCCGGACCTGTCTTCTCACAAGGTCGTCTGGAAGATGGTTGACGCCGAGCACAACACCGAGCCGGATCAACTGGGACTGCACTGGGGCACGCCGTTGATCAAGGACGGTTACTTGTATGGCTTTGATGGCCGTAACGAGCCGGATGCATCACTGGTCTGTGTCGACCTGAAAGCGGGCCGGGTGGTGTGGCGAGAGGAACCCGAATGGGAACAGACGGTGACGGTTCAGGGAGTCGAACAGACCCTGACGCTGAGCACCTTGCGCGGCTCGTTCCTGGCTGCTGACGGGCAAGCGTTGGTCCTGGGAGAACTCGGACAACTGATGTGGATGGATCTCACTCCCAAGGGATACAAAATCACCCAGCGTTCGTCCCTGTTCCTGGCTCGTGAGTCGTGGTGTCCGCCGGTGATCAGCCGGGGATTGCTCTACATCAGCCAGAACATGCGTGATCCGGTCACACGGTCCAGTCCGCGATTGATCTGCTATGACCTGAGGCGTCGCTGAGTTTCTAGGCGCCGGCCTGTTATTGAGACTCCGGAGACGGGGCCGCGTAGACGATGTGGTGCGGCGTGGCAAAGAGTTCGTCGAGACCGTCGAGTGATGCCGGGTGTTCGCCACGTCGCCAGAGAATGTGAGTGATGTTGCCGTCTGGAAATGCGGTGGCAGTGGTCTGTCCCGGGGATTTCCCCAATTGGATGTCCAGTAGCCAGCGGCCTCTGAGTTGAAGACGCCGGTCCCATTCGACGATGCCGGTGGCGTTTTGGGGGCAGTCCTTGAAGACAACGTACTCGGCTCGCCGGGCGTACCACTTGAATGCCCAGCTGCCCCGGGGTGTCAACACCACCGCATCCTCGGGAAGATTGGTGTCGATCCAGCGACAGGTGTCCTTCCAGTCGGCCAGCATTTCGCGATTGAGTCGACTGGGATTGCGGTCGCGGGCGGGCAGCATCAGGGCCAGTAGGAGCATCGCTGCTGCGGTCACCAGTCGCGATCTCAGCCTGGCATGACGGGTCAGCACTCCGGCGATGGTGATTGAGAGTGCGGCGGGAAGTAGGACATCCACCAGTCGGTAGGGATAGAACTTCATCAGTACCAGACGGAGATGGTCTGCTTGTGCGTCGCCGGGGGGACGGTCGAGTGCTACGGCGTAGCCCACGACAGCCACGAGGACCGCGGCGAGCACGACCCGTGTCCACCACGACTCCTGGGGCGTCGAGACGGTGAACCGTCGCCCACAAAGCCAGGCGGCCAGGCCCACGATGTAGGTGATGACGGCCGGGAGGGAAAAACGGATCGGGACCAGGTGATGACCGAGTCGAGTGAACACCTGGATCGAGTCAGCCTGGGTTGTTCCGTCCCCAAGGAGAGACAGTGCCGGAAGGGCCCCGGGCAGGGCACAGAGAAACACCAACCCGGCCTGGATGAGTCTCTGTCGATCGATGGGCAGAGGCCTGGCCAACACGGCCAGCACCAGGCCCCAGCCACCGACGATCGGGTGTACGCTGATTGCCAGTCCGCAAAGTGCAGCGGCAAGCCGATGTCGCCTGTTGATCGCGTTGGCGGCCGACCAGGCCAGGAGTCCATAGGCGAGCAACTTGGACTCGACACCACCGACCACCCACTCTCCGGAGAGATTTCCGGTAGCCGCAGCCAACAGGAAACCAGCGGTTGCGATGAGAGCGGCCCAGCCGTCGGCGAGCAGGTTGCGCACCAGGGCTGTCCAGCCCGTGCCGAGCAAAAGCAGTCCGAGAACCCGGCCGATCCAGGCCACCGTGGCCAGTGGGAAGGCCTGGGTCAACGGGCCGGTCAGCACATAAAAGACGAGATGCGGGTTGGANGACTCGAGGAAGAAGTCGCCGCGGCACCAGGCGGGGTCGAAAAAGTGTCGTGCCTTGGCGAGGTNGTGNGGCTCGTTGACGGCGGGCGTGGGCGCGCGCNNCCCCGAATAGACCAGGCAGGCGGTCGTGACCAGCAGCCCGATCAACAGGCCGAGGCGGTGCGAGGGGCGAGGCAGTGCGGTGACTACTTCTTGCCCGTCGTTTTTTTGGCTGATTTCTTCGACGATTTCTTCGAGGCCTTGGCCCCGGATTTTTTCTTGCCGGCCTTCTTCTTGCCTTTGTCGCCAAAGATCTTGTCCCAGTTCTCCCAGAACTCGGGCGTCGCGCCGGTGCGAACGATCGGTCCGCTCATCGTATGATCTCTCTAGTGTTAGGAGGAATGCTGTAGATTCTCATCAACGATTCCCAAAACTGTCAAGGCGCCCGTCTGGCCCGTGGTCGTCTCTGCCGGCGATGCGTATACTCGCAGCAGGAGTCGAAGAACGGTGTTCGGAGTCGAGCGGGATGAAAGAGACGCGTCATGTGGTTTGAAGAATTTGAACACGAGTCGCGATATCGAGAGATCTGGGAGTCGGTACAGATCGCCCGGCCGGTGAGTTATTCGCTGTTTACCTTCGGTGACAGTGAATTGCCGTATTTCCTGGTCTGTGACAAGTCGGCCGAAGCGGAGACCGTGACGGTGACACGCGGGGAAGTTCGGATCACGCGTCCGACGATCATCACGCCCGATAACGTGCGGCCGGAATTCCACGGTTTTTTCGGAGAGCAGGACGATGACAGTATTGTCGAGTTCCTGATGGCTCGTACGGCCGGTTTCTCGAATCTCCGCATCGACAACACGAGCGGACCGGCTGAGATAATCAGCGATCGGGTTGATGAGGCGGTTGAGAAATTGAACCGGCAGTTGGACGATCAGGAAGAGGATCGGACGGCGATCCTGACGGCACCACATGGTCTGGGTGGTGTGGCACTGTTGCGGTACGCGGCCGAACGGGTGTGGCAGAGTGCTCCGGACAATGTCCAGGAACTTCGTGAACGGGGATTCTTGCCCTAGCCATCGATGGCAAGGTGGCTGGCCGGAGCTGCCCAGTGTGGTGGTGTTGCCACGGGCTTGTCCTCGCTGCGGATCACCTGCCCACCGAGTTGGTTGAGCTTTGTGTCGAGCCGCTCGTAGCCGCGGTCGAGGTGATAGATTCGACGCACCGTTGTTGTTCCCTCGGCGGCGAGTCCGGCTAGCACCAGGGCTGCACTTGCTCGCAAGTCACTGGCCATCACGTTGGCACCGCTCAGTCGCGGCACACCGTGGATCACAGCCGTCGGTCCCTCTCGCACGATCCGTGCTCCGAGGCGTCCCAGTTCCGCGGCGTGCAGGAATCGGTCGGGAAAGACCTTGTCGGTGATCACACTGATGCCGTCGGCTCGAGACAGCAGGGCCATCAGTTGAGCCTGCACGTCGGTCGGAATTCCGGGGTAGGGGAGCGCAGTGAGTGTTGTCGGGGCGAGCACCGGGGGGGCCGTGGTGACAAGGCTGGCCAGCGAGTCGCAGCCAGTTGATGTCTCGATGCGGACACCGGTTTGTTCCAGGACCTCGCGAACAGCGACGAGGTGATCGGGCCGAATCGGAGCGATTTCAACATGTCCACCGGTGATCGCTGCGGCGATCATCAGCGTGGCGGCTTCGATCCGGTCGGGAATCACACGATGTGTGGCGCCGCCGAGTTGGCTGACGCCCTCGATTTCGATTCGTGGTGTCCCCAGCCCGTCGATGTGGGCTCCCATCTTCCGAAGACATTCTCCGAGGTCCACGACCTCCGGTTCGCAGGCCGCTGCCTCGATCACCGTGCGTCCCTCGGCCAGCGTGGCGGCGGACATCAGGTTGCAGGTGCCGGTGACGGTGCTCCCGCATGGACCACCCAGAAAAATCGATGCCCCGCAAAGCCGTTCGGCCGTGGCGATCACGTATCCCTGTTCGACACGAATGTCGGCGCCCAGTGCCGCGAGTCCCTTGAGATGCAGGTCGATCGGTCGGTGTCCAATGTTGCATCCACCCGGCAGCGAGACCCGGGCCCGGCCACGCCGGGCCAGCAGGGGGCCGAGCACGCAGATGCTGGCCCGCATCCGGCGAACCAGGTCGTAATGGGCAACATGCGGTTGCCTTGTCTGGACCAACAGGCGGAGTTGGCCGTCGTCACCGTACTGGGAATCGACACCAAGGGTTTCCAGCAGGCTCAGCAGGGAGTGGACATCGACCAGGTCGGGCACTCCCGAGAGGTGCAGGGGACCATCGGAGGCGAGGACCGCGGCCATGATCGGCAGTGCGGCATTTTTCGATCCGCTGATCCCGACTTGGCCGGTCAGCCGGCGATTGCCGTCGATGGTGAACTTGTCCATCCCTGGACGTCTTCCTGTGGCGTGTGGTGGGCGAGGGGCAGGGGAGGTGGTGATGTCAGTGAGTTGGCCTGGTTGCGGCCACCACGACGCGCGCGTTCCCCGCGAGGTCTTCGACAATACGGCCCGGTTCGAAAGCGGGTTGTTCAGCGAGCAGTTCAATCACCCTGGTGGACTGTTCCGGAGAAATCTCGCACAGCAGACTGCCTCCGGGCACGAGATGGTCGGGGGCGGTGATCAGCAGGCGGCGGATGATGTCGAGTCCATCGGCACCACCGTCCAGGGCGGTGTGCGGTTCGTGGTCGCGTATGTCACGCGGGAGTTGGCTGAGTTCTTCGGAGGTGACGTACGGTGGGTTGCTGGCGATGAAATGGAAGCGGGTGGTGGGCTCCAGCGGGTCGAACAGGTCCCCGGCAAGGAATGTCATTCGGCTGGCCACGTCGTGAGTGGCTGCGTTTGCTTTTGCGACAGACAGGGCCGCGGGGCTGATGTCGACGGCCGTCAGGAGAGCGTTGGGCAGTTGCGTGGCCAGCGTGATCGCAATGCAGCCACTGCCGGTTCCGACATCCAGGATGGTGGGAGGAGTCGGCAGTTCGCGGGCGAGGTCGAGCAATTCGACGATCAGTGTTTCGGTGTCCGGGCGGGGCACCAGGGTGTGTGGGTCGACGGCGAAATCAATACCAAAGAATTCGCGGTGTCCCACGAGATAGGCGACCGGTTCCTGGTTGGCTCGCCTTTTGACAAGATCTCTCATCACCGCCCGTTGTTCGGTGGTGAGTTCCTGGTCGTACTGCGTGTAGAGCTCGATTCGCTGGCACCCTCGTGACTGAGCCAACAGGATCTCGGCGTCGAGGCGTGGCGACTGGCTGCCGTGTTCAGCCAGGTGTCGGGTGGTCCAGTCGAGAACGGCCTGGACGGTCCAGCGTGTGACCGGGTTCGAACCAGGTGCCGGGGAGTCCGGTTGAGGGATGGCATTCATGCGTCGGGATTGCCCCCCAGTCGTTCCTGTCGGTCGTGATCCAGGAGTGCCTCGACCATCTCGTCGAGATGTCCCTGCATGATCTGGTCGAGCTTGTAGAGCGTGAGGCCGATTCGATGGTCCGTCAGGCGATTCTGGGGGAAGTTGTAGGTGCGAATTCGCTGGCTACGGTCTCCGGTGCCGATCAGGCTGCGTCGCTGGTCAGCCCGTTCCTGGTGCGCTTTTTGCTGTTGTGCCTCGAGGAGTCGGCTGCGGAGCACACGCATCGCCTTGGCGCGGTTTTTGTGTTGGCTTTTCTCGTCCTGGCACTGCACAACGGTGTTTGTTGGGAGGTGGGTGATCCGAATGGCACTGGCGGTCTTGTTGACCTTTTGGCCGCCTGGGCCACTGGCGAAGAAGGTGTCGACTCGAAGATCGTCCTGGCTGATTTCGATTTCGACATCGTTGGCCTCGGGAAGCACCGCGACAGTGGCGGCGGAAGTGTGGATGCGTCCCTGGGTTTCTGTTTCCGGGACTCGCTGGACGCGGTGGCCGCCACTTTCGAACTGGAGTTGAAGGAAGGCGCCGTCTCCGGCGATCGAGATCGTGATGTCCTTGAAGCCACCAAGCTCTGTGGGTGAGCAGTCGATCAACTCGGCCTTCCATCCGCGACGTTCGACAAGCCGTTGGTACATCTCGAAGAGGTCTCTTGCGAACAAAGCCGCTTCATCTCCACCGGTGCCAGCCCGGATTTCCATGATCAGGCTGCCACGAGAGATGGCGTCCCCGGTGGCGACCAGATCCTCCAGGGCAGTCAGCTTCGATTCTCGATCGCCGAGCAGCGTGTCCAGTTCGTCCTGCGCGTATGCCTTCAGCTCGGGATCTTCTTCCTCGTCGATCAGCTCACGCGCCGTGGCGATGTTGGATTCGAGTTCGTTGAACTCTCGGACCGGCAAAGCGACCTTGGCCAGGCTCCCGTATTCCCGCTGGAACGCGACCATCCGGTTGGTGTCGGACAACACGTCGGGATCGACCAAGAGCTTCTCGAGCTCTTCGTAGCGAGCCAGTTTGGTCTGAAGCGAGGGGAACAACATCAGCGATCATCCCTGTATCGCCGAACTCGAAAGCGTGCTGTTCGTGTTGCCCGTTTCACCAGTTGTGCAACGAACCGTCGCCGAGCACGACCGGCGACATTATTCCTCGACCGCAGCTTCGGTTTCGGCCGCGGCTTCCGTCTCGGCCGAATCGTCGGCTTTCTTGCCCCAGTTGTATTTCTTCTGGAACTTTTCGACGCGTCCGGCGCTGTCAACGTATTTCATCTGCCCGGTGTAGAACGGGTGGCAGACACTGCAAATTTCAACGTTGAGCTTTTCGACGGTACTGCGAGTCGAGAACGAGTGACCACAACCGCACGTGACCGCGGTGTCCATGTAATCGGGATGAATGCCCTTCTGCATGGTCTTACCTGCCGAAAAGAAAACTCTTGGTTGAACGTCCCAACCGCCAGTGTAGAGGGGGGATGAGGACGCGACAAGGTCGAAGCGCGGGCCGGTTGATGGATCACTTCTTCGGGGGAACGGGGGTCTTGAGGCTGGAGAGGAACGCGGTCAGGTCGGCCACTTGCTGGGCCGTCATGTCACGGACCAGCAGGTCGGGCATCAGCGACTTCTGTTGAGCGGCCAACACATCGACGTCCTCGGCGGCGATCCGGGTCAGCTTGTCCTTGGCATCCTTGAGGACCACTTGCTTGTCGTCCTTGGAGACGAGCAGCCCGGTGAAGACACGGCCCTGGACGGTTTCGACGACGTAGGTCAACCACTTCGGTTCTATCTTCTTTGACGGTTGCAGAATGCTCTCCAGGATCTGGGCCCGGGTGAATTTCTTTCCAACACCACTCAAATCGGGGCCAACCTCCTTGCCCTGGCCGGCAATCTTGTGGCAGTTGCGGCATTGCACCCCGTCGGTCTTAAAGAACACGTCACGTCCGCGGGCAATGTCCCCGGGCAGAGAGAGGATCTGGGCCGGTTTGATGGTGGTACCCAGGCGCTTGACGCGTTTTTCCTCGGGCAGGTACCGCTCGAAAAGATCACGCACCGTCGCCGAAGCGTGTGCCGTGGCCGATCGGATGACTTGTGAGCGGGTTGCCTGGTCCAGTTCGGAGCCGGTGGTGGCGTGCAACAGCCGGATGGACCCCGGGGTTGTTTTCAACAACGAGTCGATTTGTGCGGCACGCTCAGCATCACTGGCCGTGGACTTCAGGGCCTTCATGGCCACCGCGGTTTCGCCTCGTGAACGGGCGATGTTGGGTTCGGGCGAGGCCGAGGGCAGGCTGGCGATCCAGTCGTGGATCAAGCGTGTCCCAACCGGGTCGACGACAGAAGATCCAATCCGTGGCATGCGGCCGGCTCCCAGCTTCGACATGCGGAAGAACAGGACGCTGCGGTACGGGTCGCCGGCTGCGAGGACTTTGCCGGCAGCCATGCCGAATGTTCCCTGCCCGGGACGCACACCGAGAGTACCTGTTTCTGACAGGTCGAGCGTGTCCAGGAGTTGGAAACGGGCGTTGCCACCACCCCACTTGCGGTGGCAGTGAGAGCAGTTGGCATGCAGGTACGATCGGGCACGACGGTCGAGGTCGTTCTTCTTGACTCGGTAGTCTACCAACCGGGGCAGGGAACTGGTTGGTGCCGGCAGTCGCTTCGTGAAGCATCCCAGCTTGTCCAACAGGTCAAGTTGATTGAGGTTCTGATCACCGTAGTTGCGGTCGCGATTCATCTGGTGGGTGGTGACGCCGAGCACATACTTGGCCGCCATGTTGTGGCAGACGGTGCATTCGGTTCGGCTGGGGAAGTGCCATGTCTGTTGCCGTACCCCGCCGGGGGCCTGGGGATCGGTTATCTGGAACACCTTGTCCCGGCCTTGTGGGTCCAACAGCAGCTGGGCGTCGGTCTGTTGGTCGTTCCAGACGTAGGTGTACCCCTGCCAATACTGGTCGCCGTTGGATTCATCGCCCGACAACCGTTCGTGGTGCAAGATGCGAGTCTCGATTCGCCGACGGCTCTCGGGGTGGCCCGCCTTGGTCTCCAGGAAGACGGTTTCGACGATCACGGTCCCGTTGGGGAATTTCCATCCGGGTGGGGAGCCAGGGGCCGGCTGCGGGTAGGTCAGCGTCTCGAATTCCATCTTCGAGTCGTTTGGCAAGGCCAGGAACCTCTGCTTGGTTGCTCCGTCGGCCCACTGGGGTGCGATCACGTCGTAGGGGATCAGGCCAGCAGCCGGTGTGAGCGTCTTGACGGAATCGAACAGGCCGGTCGCCGAGAGTGTCATGGGAAAGTTGCTCTTTTGACCGGCGTTGGGGTTGGGTACCAGTTCGTGAATGCGGCCGCTGACGTGATCGAGCAGGTAGAGCTCTCCCTGGCTGTCCTGGCCGAAGCCGACCAGTCGCATACTCGAGTCGACCAGTTCGGACGCAGAGAGCAATTTTTGGTTCTTGCGGTCGTAGCGGAGTTGCCAGATCCGGCCGGTGTCGTAATCGCCGTAGACATAGGCGCCGCGGAGCTTGGCAAGTTTTTTGCCGTGGTACACGAAACCACCGGTGATCGAACGGAAGTTGGCGTGGTCGTGTTCGATGATCGGAGGGATGATCGCCGTGGGGCCACGGGGCCGTTCGGGTTCGAACGGGTGAGTTCCCTCGGTGATGCTCCATCCGTAGTTGCCACCTCGTTCAATGCGGAAGACCATTTCCCAGAGATCCTGTCCGATGTTGCCGGTCCAGAGGTCTCCGGTGGCGGTGTCAAAACTCATCTTCCACGGCTGGCGGAGTCCGTAGGCCCAGATTTCCGGGCGAGCCCCCTTGGTGGACAGGAACGGATTGTCCCGGGGCACCGTGTAGGGCAGTTTCTCGCCGGGATGATCCACGTCGATGCGGAGGATGGCTCCGGAGAGGTTGGTGAGATCCTGGCCGGTGAGATAGAGGTCGGCGATACCACTGCTGTCACCAGTGGCGATGTAGAGGTAGCCATCGGGGCCGAATTGCAGGCAACCGCCGTTGTGTCCACCGGAGGGCCATTCGAAGAGGATCTGTTCACTCTTGGGATCGCACCGTGGAGGCTCTCCAGGCAGGACCCGGAAACGGGACAGGCGGCTCCCCCTGGGAAGTTCTTCGGTGTTGGACGTGACAATCGTGGCGTAGGCGTAACGGACCTTCGGGTATTGGGGGTGCAGTGCGAAACCGTAGGCCGAGAGGGTCTTGGGCTTGGTGCGGCCGAGCACCTGGTTGGCATCGAGGATCAGGTCGGGCTTGGCCGTCTTGCGGTCGAGCGGCACCGAGAAGATCCGGCCAAAGCGTTCGACGACCAGCAACCGGTTGATGCCGGGAGCGTAGTTCATGTCCAGCGGTTCGTCGAAGGTGAGGTCGGGAAAGGCAACGCGGGTGACGTAGGGGCTGGGAGGGTCGGGAGATCCCTTGACCCGTGACGTTGTCCAGGCGACACGTGCCTTCGTGCTGAAGTTCGGGGGATCTGCGGCAGGTGACCGCGTCGTGAGGCAGGCCAAAGTGGCCACAAGCAGTGTTCGGCAGAGTGGATTGTTCAAGACGGTCACGGATGAACTCCTGCGAAAGCGGTTCACGGGCAGGCATTCAGCATACCGTCTGGAAATCACGACAACCACGACAACCGTGTTGCTGTTTGGTCGAGCAGGCCATGTGGCGGGCGGGGCAGGAATATCAATGAACCTTGATCCGAGGAATCGCCGATCAGTAGAATCACAGGACACGGATCGGGTTGCAGTTGACCGGGTGAAAAGAGAGTGTGGCATGATGCCGAACCGAACCAACCAGGCGTTGTCGATGCAACGGCGCGGCTTCCTGAAATCAGGATTGGCGGCCGGTGGCCTGACTGGGCTCGGCCTCTCTCTGAGTGATCTGTTGTCGGTTCGTGCGGCGGCTGCGCCAGCAAGAACCTCTGGCCAGGCCAAGGCCTGCATCCTGCTGTACATGACCGGCGGCCCGGCCCAGCAGGAGACCTTCGACATGAAGCCGAAGGCCAACCAGGGGTATCGTGGCGATTTCAACCCGATCGAGACGAGCGTGCCGGGTGTGGAGGTGTGTGAACACCTGCCGATGCTGGCTCGCCAGGCCCATCGTTATTCGGTCATTCGCTCGACCTATCACAACAGCAACACGCACGGGATCGGCGTTCACTACAACATGACCGGCTTGAAGAATGCTCCACGGACACGGGGTGAGCCACAGATGGATCGCGTGGATCCACCGTGTGTTGGTGGTGTCGTTCGACAGTTGCGGGGCGATCACAACGGGTTGCCGGCATCGGTGCATCTGCCAGTCCGTATCGGTGATCAGAACAATTTTCAGTGGGGGGGCCAGCACGCCGGATTCCTGGGGCCGAACTTCGATCCATTGATGTTGATCGATGAATCATGGAAACCAGGAACACTGCCCCCGGGCTTCCGTCCTCCCAAGGGGGTTGGAGACCGTCGCCAGGAGAGTCGCCAGAGGTTGCTGACTCGTGTCGAGCAGTCGCGAGCAGAGGTGTCGCCGGCGGAGGCCAATTACGGCCGATTCCAGCAGCAGGCCCTGGACATTCTCGGGTCGAATTCGGCGTGGCGGGCATTCACGTTTGATGACGAGTCTCCCGAAACGCTGGCCCGGTACGGAGACAACAAGTTTGGCCGCAGTTGCCTGGTGGCACGGCGGCTCGTCGAGGCGGGCGTGGGGCTGGTGACGGTCCCCTGGATGTACTTGCATTCCACGAAGAACTTCGACACACACGACAAGCACTTCAAGGTCATGAAGGACCTGTTGTTGCCGCCGATGGACCGGGCGTTTTCGGCATTGATCGAGGACTTGACCGAACGTGGGCGTTTGGACGAGACACTGATTGCCTGGACCGGTGAGTTCGGACGAACTCCGAAGGTCAACAAGAAAGCAGGGCGTGATCACTGGGGCCCGGTGTACAGCACGGTGCTGGCCGGCGGGGGAATCCGTGGCGGCCAGGTGTACGGTTCCAGCGACAAGATCGCCGGTTACCCGGCCGACAACCCGGTCCACGTCCGTGACTTCATTGCCACGATCTATCACTGCCTGGGGTATGGCTCGGACACCCGCGTGGTCGATCCGACCGGGCGGCCGCACTTTGTCGTGCAGGGCACCCCGGTCCACTCTCTGTTCTAGGGCCGACTGCCCGTTGTCCGCTCGACAACCTCTCGTGTCTCGCTTTCGCCGTGCGCCGTCGCGTGGCACAATCGGCAGAACGACACGACGAGTGCACGAAACCGGTACGGGACGGATGATTCATGTCACAAGTGGAACAAGATCGCCAGGCCATTCTTGACGCCAAGCAGAAGGGAGGGCTGTCGACGCTGTTGACTTACGCCCGCCTGTCGGGGCCGGGCTGGTTGCAGGGAGCGATCACGCTGGGTGGCGGTTCATTGGCTGGCAGTCTCTACCTGGGAGTCATCGGTGGTTACGAGATGATGTGGCTCCAGCCACTGATGATGATCCTGGGCATCGTGATGCTCAGTGCCATCGGCTATGTCTCGCTCTCGACGGGTGAACGCCCTTTCGATGCGATCAACCGTCACGTCAACCCGGTGCTGGGGTGGGGCTGGGCGATTGCCACGCTGATGGCCAACCTGGTCTGGGCAATGCCCCAGTTTTCCCTGGGCACTGCAGCGATTCAGCAAAACCTGTTTCCCGAATTGTTTGGTGGCGATGTCGGGAAATACATTGCCGTGGGATTGTTGTTTGGCGTGTCGGCGGTGGTGATCTGGTTCTACGAAAGTGGTGGCTGGGGACTGAAACTCTTCGAGATCCTGCTGAAGTCCATGGTGGCGATTGTTGTCCTGAGTTTCTTTGGGGTGGTGGTCGCGATGTCATCCCAGGGCGAGGGATTGGCCTGGGGTGAGATCCTGGCTGGTTTTGTCCCGGACCTGTCATTGCTGGATCGGCCGGCAGCGGCATTCCAGGCTGCCCTGGCCGAGTCGAGTCATGCCGATTACTGGCGGGACCAGATCCTCTCGACACAACGGGACCGGATGGTGACGGCCGCCGCGACGGCGGTTGGCATCAACATGACGTTCCTGCTGCCGTACTCGATGCTGAAACGGGGCTGGGATCGAGATTTTCGTGGCCTGGCCATCTTTGATCTCTCCGTAGGCCTGTTCATTCCCTTTTTGTTGGCAACCAGTTGTGTTGTGATCGCCTCGGCCAGCCAGTTCCATGGGCAGTTCGACCCCGGGCTGGTGGGTGAAGGCCCGGCGACTCCGGGGATCACTGACAAGCTTCAGTCCGGGTATGACAAGAACGTCGCCGGGTTGGAAAAGACGCTGGCCGATGCTGATGAAGTTGACCTGGCGGACAAGAAGATCGCTGCGATGCTCGTTCAACGGGATGCGTTTCTGCTGGCCAACACGCTGGAGAAACTGACAGGCCCCACCGTGGCTCATGTCGTCTTCGGCATCGGCGTGGTTGGCATGGCCTTCTCGACGATCATCATCCTGATGCTGATCAACGGGTTTACCGTTTGCGAGATGATTGGGATTCCGCCGTCAGGAATTCAGCACCGAGTCTTCAGCCTGCTGCCGGGAGTCACCGGCGCGCTGGGGTTCCTGTTCCTGTGGGGGGATGGCAAGGCCCGGTTCTGGTTGGCAGTGCCGACGAGTGTTTTTGGGATGGTGCTGTTGCCGATCGCCTATCTGACATTCTTCCTGATGATGAACAATCGTCGGATGTTGGGGGAACACATGCCGCGGGGCGGACGACGCAACCTGGTCAACCTGGCGATGTGTGTGGCGTTGGGGGCGGCGACGGTGGGAGCAGGATGGGCAATCTGGAGCAAGGCGCATTGGTACGGTGTGGGCGGTGTGGCTGCATTTCTGGTGCTCGTCGGCGTCGTCCAGGTCGTTTGTGGTGGCCAGCCTCGCGATGAACCCGTGGGAAGTCCGGACGGTCCGAGTTCATCCTCCGAAACGTCATCGGGACAGCCCGATTCCGAGGGGGCGTAACCACACATGGGGCGCAGATCGCGACTTCTTGTCTCGTTGGTGTTTCTGGTTCCCGTAGTCGGGACTGCCGCCGAGCGTCCCAACGTGGTGTTTTTCCTGGTCGACGACCTGGGGTGGACCGACCTGGGGTGCTTTGGCAGTTCGTTCTACGACACGCCGCATGTCGACGACCTGGCCAAGTCGGGGATGAAATTCACCAACGCCTATGCTGCCTGCCCGGTGTGTAGCCCCACCAGGGCCAGTATTCTGACCGGAAAGTATCCGTCACGAATTGGCATCACCGACTACATCAATGCGGCGGGGGGCAACCAGCCGGGAAAATGGCGTCGCAACACCAAGCTCCTGCCGTCACCCTACAAGGACCGTATGGCTCACGAGGAAGTGACCCTGGCTGAAGCCCTGAAGGAGGCCGGTTACGCGACATTTTTTGCCGGGAAATGGCACCTCGGCCCCGAGAAATTCTGGCCTGAAAGCCAGGGGTTCGATGTCAACCGGGGAGGGATCACGCGAGGAGGGCCGTACGGTGGGAAAAAGTACTTTTCGCCCTATGGGAACCCGCGTTTGAAGGATGGGCCTCCCGGAGAGCACCTGCCAGCACGACTGGCCAACGAGACGGTCAAGTTCATCGAGTTGAATCGCGAGAAGCCGTTCCTGGCCTACCTGTCTTTCTACTCGGTCCACACCCCGCTGATTGCCCGGACGGATCTTCGCCAGAAGTACGTTGCGAAGCGAAAGACGCTCGATGCCAAGTTGGTCGCCGGGGAATTCTCGAAACGAGAACACAACCGTCGGGTGCGGACACTGCAGGCTCACGCGGTTTACGCCGGGATGGTCGAAGCGATGGACGCGGCGGTGGGCACGGTGCTGGCGGGATTGAAGCGACTGGGACTCGAACAGAACACGGTGGTGTTCTTCATGTCCGACAATGGTGGACTGTCGACGTCGGAGGGGCATCCGACCAGCAACCTTCCACTGCGAGGTGGCAAGGGGTGGATGTACGAGGGCGGGATCCGCGAGCCGATGATCGTGCGATGGCCCGGGGTGACCACGCCGGGGAGCCTGTGCAAGCAGGTGGTCACCAGCACGGACTTCTACCCCACGATCCTCGAAATCTCTGGCTTGAAGCCTCGGCCGGATCAACACCGTGACGGGATGAGCTTCGTTTCACTGTTGCAGGGCGGCACACGGGATCGTGGTCCGGTTCTGTGGCATTATCCTCACTATGGCAACCAGGGTGGTGCCCCGTCGGGGGCAGTTCGGGACGGGCGATGGAAGTTGATCGAGTGGTACGAGGACAAGCGGGTGGAACTGTTTGACCTGGAGAGTGACATCGGTGAGAGACGGGACCTGGCCGAGGGGCAGCCAGATCGGGTCCGGGCGATGCGGGCCACGCTTCACCGGATGCTCAAGGAGACCGGTGCGGTGATGCCGGCTCGTAACGAGCGGTTTGACAAGAGCAAGCGGGAGGGCCGGTGAATGTGCCGGGGCTGGTGTGGGTGATCGCGAACAACCCGAATCACCAGGCGACGGGGCGACGCCTCGCCGATTTCGAGTGTGGTTGCGCCGTGGGGTGTTGTACCTGCTGATTCCCTACCTGGGACTGGTCCTGATGTTTGCTTGGTTGCAGCGGTCGATGATGTACTTTCCCGCCCGGGTGGCGGCGGTGCCGACGGCCGAGTGTGGCCTGCCGCCGGACCAGGTTCACGAGATTGAGGTGCCGGTGGCCGACGACGTGCGATTGTCTGGCTGGCTGGTGTTGGCTGCCGGCCAGGCCGCTGATGATCCGGCCGATGGCCTCGCCCAACTCACCGACGGAAGAACCCTTCTTCTGTATTTTCCGGGCAATGCCGGGCACCGCGGTTACCGGGCCAACGCGATCGCCGATTTCACGGAACTGGGGATCGACGTCGTGCTCGTGGACTATCGCGGCTACGCCGAAAACGCTGGGAAACCGGCCGAAACGTTGTTGCACGCCGACGCCCGAGAGATTCAGATCTGGCTGGCGGCCCACGGTGCTTCTGCCGATCGACTGATCTTGTTCGGAGAATCACTGGGGGGCGCTGTTGCGGTTCGCTTGGCAGCCGACTTGTGCCGTGGAGGCACACCGCCGGCCGGGTTGCTGTTGCGGGCCCCGTTTTCGTCAATGACTGATACCGCCTGCTATCACTATCCGTGGCTGCCGGTTCGCTGGATACTGGTCGACCGCTACGAGTCGATCGACCACATCGGAGACGTGACCTGTCCTTTGACAATCGTACACGGTACAGATGACCGGGTTGTTCCGGTTCGGCTGTCACGAAACCTGTTCGAAGCTGCCCCGTCCCGATCGACCTCGGGAATCGAGCGGCGGTTTATCGAACTTCCAGGAGTTGGCCACAATCAGATGCCGCGAGAACCGGTTGTCGAGGCGGCGAAAAAAATGATTCCAGGGAGCGACGAATCCAATGGAGACCATGAACATGCAGGTTGAGACGAAGACTCGACGGGAATTCCTTGCCGGCGCCGGGGCAATGGCTGCCGGCGCGACGCTGGGCGGGATGGCCGCTGCCGAATCGAAGCAGAAGTTCCGGCTCCGTTACATTGTCGGGGCCTGCATGTACGGCACGAAGCCATTGGCCGAGATCCTGCCGGAGGTCCGCAAGTGTGGGGCCGAGACGGTCGAGTTCTGGGCTCGTCCCCATGGGGACCAGAGAGAGCAGGTCGACAAGTTGGGGGTGGAAGCCGTTCAGGCCCTGCTGAAGAAGAACAAGGTTCGACTCGGCAGCATGACCTGTTTCAAGTACGGAGTTTTCGGCATGCAGCCGGAGATGAAACTGGTCAAGGCCCTGGGCGGGGACATGGTGATCTGCAACACCGTTGGGCCCCGGAACCTCAAGGGCGAGGCGTTGAAGACAGCCGTCAAGGCCCTGGCCGAGAAACTGAAGCCTCACGTGGCAGCCGCCGAGAAGATCGGAGTGCGGATCGGGATCGAGAACCACAGCGGGACGATCATCAATTCGCCCGAGTCACAATTGATGTTGATGGATCTCCTGCCGTCACCGCACATCGGTATGGCCTTGGCCGGCTACCACATGCCACAGGACCCCGGGCTGATCGGCAAGCACATCGTGCGGTTGGGTGAACGATTGGTGCACTTCCAGGCCTGGGAGCACGGGATGGGATGTAGCAAGAAGCTGCCCAAGGCGCAGGAACTGATGCAGATGCCCGGTCGTGGCCCACTGGATTTCGGGCCGATCGTCGCCGGGTTGAAGAAGATCCGGTTTGCCGGTCGGGTTGAGATCTTCATGCACCCGGTGCCACGTGGGGTGCCGATCCTGGAGACGACCGAGAAGGTCACCGCCGAGATCAACCGGGCCCGGGCCTATCTCGACAAGTTTGCCGATGCGGTCTAACGGTACGGCCTCGCGACCTAGACCTTGGGCAGTTCGTAGCCTTTGCGGTACTCACGGCTGAGGTACTGGTTGGCCGATTTGTCGTTGGTGAACGTCTCGGTCTCGGGGTCAAATTCCAACCGTTTGCCGGTCCGGTACGCGATGTTTCCGAGATGGCAGAGCATCGACGAGTAGTGCCCTTCGAGGATGTCGGCATTGAGTTCTTCTTGCTTGCGATTCCGCACGCAGGCGATGAAGTTGCGGTAGTGGCCGCCATCGTCGGTCCATTTCTTGTAGAACTTCTTGCCGGGTTTGCCACGACGGTGGAAGATCCGGAATCCGTCTCGATCGACCATCATGTAGCCGTCATCACCGTAGATGATGTTGTCGTTGTCGTTCATGTGGGCTTGCATGCGGTAGGGCGTGAAGTCCCGTTGTTCGAAGACGTACAGCAGGTCGTCGTATTCCCAGGTGACGACCATCGCGTCGGGCACCTCGTGGGCGTCGCCCTTCCATCCCAGCTTGGCGCCGCTGCAACTGACTGCGTTGGGAGCACCGAGGTTCAGCGCCCAGCGGCCAATGTCGACCTGGTGGACACCGTCGTTGCCCAGGTCGCCGGTGCCATAGTCCCACAACCAGTGCCAGCCAGTGTGGAAGCGATTGCGGTTGAAGGGCTTCATGGGGGCGGGCCCGACCCAGATGTCGTAGTTGACCCCCTTGGGGACCGGTTCGTCCTTGCGATGAGCCATTCGACCTCGTCGCTGGTTGTTGATCGCCTTGACCATCATCACCTTGCCGATGGCTCCATCGGCAATCAATTTCCAGGCCTGCTTGTAGTGCGGGGCGGCCCGGAGGTTGGTTCCGTGTTGCACGATCCGCTTGTGTTTGCGGGCGGCGGTGACGGCAATTCGCCCCTCGTGGATATTGTGTGAGGCGGGTTTTTCGACGTACACGTCCTTGCCGGCCAGGCAGGCGTGTATCGTGACGGGGGCGTGCCAGTGGTCCGGGGTTGCCACGGCCAGGGCGTCCACGTCTTTGCGGTCGAGCAGTGTGCGGAAATCGACGACGTACTCGGGGCGTCGGCCAGAGAGTTGCTGGATCTGGTTGCACATCGCCTGTCCGCGACTTTCGTCGACATCGCAGATGGCGATCACCTGGCTCTCCTTGATCCTCGCAAAAGAGCGTGCCAGGTGAGCACCACGACCACAGCCAAGGACGGCGACATTGACAGTTTCGCTGGGGGCGGCGGCTTCGAGTGGCGCCAGCCCCGTGGCGGCCAGCGTGGCGGCACTGCCCAGGAAGGTGCGACGGTCGGTGTGATCCATGATTGGCTCCGGTTGATGACACGTGTCGGCGTGGTGGACCGCATGCTAACCGTGGTCGGCATACTGTCTCAAGCCGGGAAGGCAGATTGCGTGTGGTGTCTTCAAGGTCGTAGAATTGGACGGGGTGGCCCAGACGATACGGAGTCGACGATGACCTGGCGGCGACGAGATGTCTTGCAGGTGGGGGGACTGGGGGCACTGGGACTCTCGGTGCCCGATCTGCTGGCCGCTGACTCGGCGAAGGCGACAGCCAAGGCGTGCATTCTCTTCTTCATGGAGGGGGGGCCCAGCCAGATCGACATGTGGGACATGAAGCCGAAGGCTCCCGAAACGATCCGCGGGCCGTTGCAGCCGATCGACACCACGATTCCCGGGTATCAACTCTGTGAACACCTGCCGCAGTTGGCCAGGCAAATGAGACACTTCAGCGTGGTGCGTTCGGTCAGTCACCGGATCGTCGATCACAACGCCAGTTCGTACTTCATGTTGACCGGCCAGGAGCCTCTGCGGGATTCACAATTGATCAGGGGTTCGTCACCATCCAACGCCCCCGCCTACGGTTCTGTGCTGGCCAAGCTGATGCCGACAGAACGTGCATTGCCCGATTACGTTCATTTGCCAAAACGTTTTTTCAATTGTGGACATTTCATCCCCGGTGTCCTGGCGGGGTTTCTCGGCGACGCGTATGACCCGTTTATCGCTGGAGACCCGAGCAAGGGGGATTACCGGGTGCCGGGACTTGAGCAGACCTTGATGGGCGATCGGTTCGGCCAGAGACGTCGATTGCTGACGCAACTGGATCGTGGTCTTGATGAACCGGTGCCACCCCGTGCGTTGGATCGCAAGGACGTGTTCTATGAGAAGGCGTTTGACCTGATCACGGCGGCCGAGGCGCGAGAGGCATTCCGCCTGGACGATGAGCCCGAGTCGGTACGTCGGCGGTACGGTCTGCGACGTGAGATTTCGGGGGTTCGTGGTGGCGGGATGCCTCACCTGGGGCAATGCATGTTGCTGGCCCGCCGGTTGATCGAACGTGGCGTGCGGCTGGTATCAGTCTGGGCCGGACGCCAGGCGTTTGATGGCCACAAGGGGCATTACCAGAGCCTGGTCAAGGGGTTGTGTCCCCCGACCGACCAGGCGCTTTCGGCGTTGGTCGAGGATCTTTCCGAGCGGGGGCTTCTGGATGACACGCTTGTCGCCTGCCTGGCCGAGTTCGGACGGACACCGAAACTGGGCCAGATCACCTCGTCGGCCGGTGCCACGCCGGATGGACGGGATCACTGGCCTCACTGTTTTTCGGTTCTCTTTGCCGGCGGTGGAATGAAGGCGGGGTACGTGCACGGGGAGTCCGATCGGTTCGCCGCCTATCCGGCTTCCGATCCAGTGACTCCGAAGGATGTGGCCGCGACCATCTACACGGCCCTCGGGGTCGATCCACGGCAGAGGATTCGAGACCGGTTTTCGAGGCCACAAACACTGGCTGATGGTGAGGTCATCCAGGGGCTGTTCGGGTAGTGGACCGCGATGGTCGTTTGTCCCTAGGCCTGTTCGAGTCCCCAGCAGAAGAGGTTCTCGAGAATCACTGGATCGGCGACCTCTTCGTCGAGTACCAGTACCATCTCGTCACCGAACCCTTTCGAACTTTTCAGGGGTTCGACGGTCCAGTCGGACCCTCGAGCCATCTCGGCAAGTTCCGGATGCGTGGGGAAAATCAATAGGCGTTGCGGGGCGTTTTCGGCGGTCACGGACCTGACCAGTTGCCAGATGTTGGATGTATCACCGGCGTATTCGATCAGGCCCCGTTTGTTGGTCGCGCGTCCTTCGACAAGATAAGAGACNGCGACACCATCGAGTTCACCCACCAGGACCCGACACTTGGGNAGAGTCAACAATCGGGACGATTCCAGGAGTGTTCGCTGCGAGTGTGTGGGCTGCGAGCGATGNAGTTGGTGGAGAGACTCCAGGTGACGTTCCGGATGAAAGTCGACCACCGAGAGTTCTNGTGTGCCAGCAGCCCGATGTCCAGAGGCAATCCATCCGGAGGTGTTGACGGTTTNCCAGCCCAGGGAGCGATAAAAATCAGGTACACCGGTCCACAGCAGGCCGAGTTGGCATCCCAGTTGTGGCATCTCCGTCTGCAGGTCCCGCATCAATGCGGCGGCCAGTCCCAGGCGACGGGATTCTTCTTCGGTTGCCACCAGGACGATGATGCCCACGCCGATGGTCTTTCCTGAACACCTGAAACGGCGTGGCCAGACAGCGGCGTGACTGACAATTCTTCCGTCACGCTCCGCCACCCGGCAATTTGCCAGGTTGTCGTCAGAGAAAAGCAGTGGGAAGTCGGTGAGCACACTCTGGTCGTGGACCCCTTTTTCCCGTCGGAAGATCGAGTCGAGCAGATCGATGATCTGGGGAAGATCGTCGTTGGTGGCCGGTCGTGTTTGGGGCATAGGGCAACGCGTATCAATGGGCACGGGCTTTCAGAATGACACTTCCGGGTTTGGCAGTCGACCTTGACCGCCGGGAAACCTCGTCGGTATCCTCCCCGCCCCGCCATTTTCTCGGGAGCTCCTNCGTGGCCGCCTGGATTGCCAGAACCCGATGCCATCGGTCGAANTCACTTGTCACCGTGTTGGTGCTTGCATGTGTCNCGGCCGGGGNGGCGGCTCCACCAGCCGACACGGCATCCGCTGGAGTGCTCGTGTTGCGTAATGGACGGGTGGTGGCTGGCCAGATTCAGCTGGTCNAAGAGGGGTACCAGGTCGATTCGGTGACCGGTCGGATTGTTGTCCCACGAAAACTGGTNGAACTGGAAGCAGCCAACCTCGGCGACGCCTATCGCAAGCTCAGGGCCCGGATGCCCGATCGCTCTGCTTCACGTCATATTGTCCTGGCCCGGTGGTGTCTCTCGTATGGTCTGAATCAGCAGGCACTGTTCGAATTTCGCGAGGCGGAGCGATTGGCTCCGAAGAACAATACGGCGAGATCAATGGTCGCCCGGTTGGAGCCGATCACCCGGCCTCGTGGCACGGTGCCAACGGTTCGAATGGCCAGTGCTGTGATGTCGCGAGATGCCGAACCAGTCGAATTTCTGGGCGGGCTCCCCCGGGACGTTGCAGCCACTTTTGTGCAAAAAATTCAACCACTGCTATCTCATCGTTGTGGGAACGGCTCGTGTCACGGCCCGAGCACGTCACGGAAATTTCAACTCGAACCGATCGGCCGAGATCGAAGTGGCTTTGCAGTCCGGACTCGAAAGAATCTCGATTCGGTCTTTGCCGAGATCGGTTCTGTGCAAGGTTCGAGCAGCCGCCTGCTGGTGTTTGCTCGTAAGACACATGGTCCGGTGGGAAACAGATCGCGATCCAGGGGACTGAATCGTGACCAGTTGGAGTTGTTGGAGAAATGGGTGAAACGTGTGGCGCAGTCCCGACCGCGTCCCGTAAAACGCGGGCCCGGGCAGGGCAAAAATGTCGCGCCCNCGCGGCCACGCTCTGACAACGGGTTTNCCCCNGTGAAGCCNAGCCGCNCGGGGGNNGACGTGTTCGATCCGNCGGAATTCAACCGCGAGACACGACGTCGGGAGACCGTTCGCCAGCAGGCCGCNGCGGTCAGCCAAAACGCAAAATCAACACGGACCGGCCGCTAGCTGCACCACGTTTCGATCATGCGGGCGTAAAGATCGGTCCCCAGTTCGAGCTGCTCCAGTGCGATGAATTCGTCCCACGTGTGCGCCTGGGCGATGTCACCGGGGCCGATCACCACCATGTTCTTCAACTCCGTCAGCATTCCGCCGTCGGTCCCGTAACACACCGTTGTGGGTGTCTCACGACCGGCCAGTTCGAGGACTTCCCGGACAAATTGGGAATCGGGATCGATATAGAGTGGCTCGGCTCGACTCTTGACCACAAACTCGATCCCGCACGCTTCGGCGGTCGCCCGGGCCCGTTCGATCAGTTCGTCAATCTCCTGGCCTGGCATGGCTCGGAAATAGACCGTGCAGACACTCTGGGGCGGAGTGATGTTGACGGCAGCGGTGTGGTCGTTGATACCGATATTCCAACTGATTGTTGGTGGGTCGAATTCCTCGTTCTGCCATTTTGCCAGCGACTCGGTTTCGTCGTGAATGGCCTTCATTTCGGCGAGGTAAGGGATCATGGCCAGGTTCGCGTTGAGCCCGGCACGTGTGCTGGAGTGTGAAGCGGTGCCATGGGACGTGGCGACAAGGCCGGTTGTACCCTTGTGAGCGTAGACCACCTCGAGCATGGTGGGTTCGCCGATGATCCCGCGTGATTGCCCATCCACCATTTCCCGGAAAAACTCGCTTCGTTCGGCCACCGCCATCGCGCCGCCGTAACCAATCTCTTCATCAGAGGTGCAGGTGATGTAGAGTGGATTGGTGAGTGGCAAGTCGGCCAGGCGTTCCGCTGCAGCAAACATGCAGGCGATCGAGCCCTTCATGTCGCAACTGCCNCGTCCGTACAGCAGATCGCCAACGATCGTCGGTTCGAAGGGGCCATGGTCATCGGTGTGCCACGGATCAGCCGGTACCACATCGGTGTGGCCGAAGTAGGCCATTCCGCCGGTTCCTTCTCCCTTTTTGGCAACGATNCTGACTTTTTTGACGCCGTAAGGGTCGTCGTACTCGATGCGTTCGATCGCAAAACCGAGGCCNCTGAGCACTTCCTCGCAATAGTCNCTGACCGGTGCGTTGGTGAGATTGCTGGTGGATTCGAACGAGACGAGATTTTGGTTGTATTCAAGTGCATCCATGGCGTGTACGTCCGGGGGTTGGGGAAAAAAGGGCGGGGGGCGTGGATCAGGTCTTCAGGTGGCGAGCGAAAACGCTTTTGGTTCGCCGCCACATCTCGGGGGAAAGCACATGACCGACGCCGTTTTCGATGTAGTGGGAAAAATTCTTTTCCGCGTGNATTGCTTCGTAGGCNTTGGCGATCACCTTGATCCCGCGTTTGACTTCGCCAATCGGGCTGCCACTGTCGGTCTCTCCGAAATTGAGATGCANGGCCCGTGGTGCAATCAACGCGGCAATATCGGGTGTGTCACCATGGGCGTGGATGCCCGGAACGAAATTCGGGAAACAGTGCAGCATGTGGTTGTCGTGGATGGCCTGGTAGGTGGGGAGACAGCAGTTGCCCACCAGGCATTTCAGACGGGATTCCCAGGGCCCGACAAGCCAGGTGTGCGTCGACCCCATTGAGTGTCCGTAGCATCCCAGTCGGTCAGCGTTCACTTCCTCGAGACCGGCCAGTACGTCGACGGCTCGTCGCATGTCCAGGATGTTCTTCCAGGCCATGCATTTTCCAGCGACCACGTAACGGAGAAATTCGAAACGTTCGTACCAGTGTGTCTTGAGCTTGCCGGTGGGATCTCGCCGGTCCTCNAAGCACAGGGCGTCGGGGCAGAGCACGACNTANCCCTCNCGGGCCAGTGCNACACCAGTGTGGTGCATCTTGTTGCCGGCCAATCCGGCAGGTTCGCTTTTACCCAGATGGTACTGTCCGGCGTGNTGATGCCAGATNGCGATGCCNGGAGCCGGCTTGCTCGACGTGGCACCGTCGGGAACCAGCAGGAGGGCCGGNACCCGGTCACNGGGCTCGACTTCGTAATCGAGACTGACCAGCCGGTAACCGTCCTTCTGTTCCGTCTGGGTGATTCGGGTGTTCAGTGGGCATGGTTCTGGCCAGTCACCTCCAAGTCCGTCCAAAAGACGGTCGCGAAAATCGATAGCGGCCATGTCGAATCCAGGAGGCGTGACTTCGGAGTTGTAAGGCGCCCAGAACAGGTCCAGAAGCCAAGAATATCCGAATGAGAGCGTGATTGCGAATAGGCACTGGGATGCCATCCGGTGGCCCAAGCGGGTGAATCCATGCAGAACGCTCATTCGCGGATCGGCAACTTTGTGAAATTGAAAAGGACGAACCTTGGAACGAAGACGTGTTTCAGGCAAGTTGTGACGGTCGTAAGGCCGATACTGACGTCATAAGCCGTATAACCGTTACGAGGCGAACGCGTGTTACGCGTCGTNTTGGACGGTGGGTTTCAGGAAAGCGACGTATGTTCGGTCGTCACGTCATTCTCAGAAGCATGGTGATTGCCCTGATCGTTGGGCAGTCGGCCGNNGCACAGTACTTCACGCANTCTCCGCNGCCAACGNTGCCTACCGGTGTTTCGCCAGCGTCGTATGCTGCTGGAGCCTGGGAAGAGCCGGCCAATGCTGGACCGGTGATTAACGAACGGATGTTGTCACGAGACCGTGGCTGGGGATACCAGGACACGTACCTGGATCGAATCCTGCGGGGCTTGGTCCGGAACACGTGGATCCGTTTGGATTACATGAATTACGACGCTAAACGTCCCGGGTCTCATCTGTTGGGCGCCAAAAACCCAATGGTGAACAATGAACGTCTGCCGTTCACGGTTTCCGCTGGTGGAACCGAAATCGGAATTGCTACGGTTCCGTCGTTGGACCTGATTGAATTGAAAAACGTCAACGGGATGCGTGGCACCGTGGGCATGATGTTCAATGCGGGGGCCCTGGAATTCGATGTCTGGGGGCTGAAGGAGAACGAGGGGTCGATGTCGATGCCCGGGCTNGGTGCCCAGGGTTTTGGTCCCAGTGACGGCGGTTCTACCGAAGAGGGAGGTGGACTTCCGCTGGATCCCGTGTTTGCCGCCACAACCACGTTGCTAAATGGTCAACCGGCTAACAACAGNTTCTTGTACGACCACAGTTTCAGTGCNCGTTACGTCCAGGATGTNTGGGGAACCGGAGTCAATTACATCGCCAACGATTCGAACATCGGCGAAGGCCTGAAGATCATGCCGATGGTCGGTTTCCGATATCTTGAAGTGACTGAAGGGCTGTTCCAAACGGGTGTATTCAATGGAGGATTTGATGGAGAGGTAGATTTTGGCGAGGACCTCAATAGCAACGGCATGATGGACGTCGGTGAAGATATAAATGGAGACGGCCTGCTGGACCTCGGNCTCGTCAGTATTATCAATTCCCGTGTCAACAATGAGATATTTGCCCCGCAAATCGGCGTCAGGATGCAGTTGCAGCATGAGTGGTTCACGCTGGGTTTTGAACCGAAAATGGCACTTGGTGTGAACCGTTACGAGATGGAAGTCGAAACCAACAGGTTGCGAAGTTTCGGCGATCCACGGACCCGCGAATCGGCACGGAGTGCACGTTTTGCCCAGGTGTTTGATTTCCGGTTTTCTTTGAAGTTGTTTCCCAGTGACAATGTCGAGTTCTTCTTGGCATACGACGTGACAGTGGCCAGTGGCGTGTCACGAGCACACGACAACGTGTATTACAACGACAACGGTCAGTCGGAGCCCCCGGCTATTGGTGTCGATCCAGGGTTTGAAACGCTCTGGTGGCAGGGTTTGACGGTGGGAGGTCAAATCTGGTTGCGTTAGCAACCCGCCGCCGGGTCGTCTTGATCCCGGCACCAATCTGATCCGTGCGAGCGAGGGATCCGTTGTTACGGATCCCTCGCTTTGTTTATGCTTCGCCCGGAAGTGAATTGGTACGGACTGGGAGGCGATCGTATGGGCCGCGTCATCGTGACGCACTCTCGTGGCTGGCANGCCTTGGCGATGGTCAGGAGCCTTGGNCGNCAGGGTGTGGAAGTGTTCTGTGGGGAAGAGGCGCCCTTCGCCCCGTGTTTCTTTTCGAAGTATTGCCAGGGGAGTTTTCAGCACCCGTCGGTGTCGGGAGATCCGGAAGGGTTTGTCGATTTCATGGTCGACAAGGTCAAGGAATTGAAGCCCGAGGATCCGAATGAACCGTTCGTTTTGATGCCGGTTCATAAAGAAACGTGGTTGATCGCTGAGCATCGGGAACGTTTTGAGGGATTGGTTGACATACCCCTGACGTCCCACGCGAACATGGCTCGAACGCACGACAAGGGGAAGCTGGCGCTGTTGGCCGATGAACTGGGAATCACGATCCCGGCGACGCGGCAGTTTCATGATTTCGACGATCTTTACCGGTCGATCCCAGAATTGACGTTCCCGGTGTTTTTGAAGGTTCGCGAGGGGGCCGCCGGGGTTGGTNTGAAAAAGTGTGATACGGCCGAGGACCTGACGAATTCGTTTCGNGAGTTCGTGGAGGGATTCGGTTTGNANCCCGCTGAATATCCGCTTGTTCAGGATTTCATCAAGGGCGAGGATTATTGCGTGTCGGCCCTTTTCGATGGAGGTCGACGAGTTGCGATGATGACGTACCACAATGTCAGGGTGTTTCCCCGCGGTACGGGTGCAGGTGCGCTGCGGGAAACCGTGCCGCTACCGGGCGCCGAGGCGTCGGCCGAGAAGTTGCTGAAACACCTCCATTGGCATGGAATGGCGCAACTGGACTATCGCGTCGGCGAAGACGGCACCGCGTACCTGATCGAATTGAATCCGAGATTTTTTGGTGGCCTGCCCCAGGCGATCGCGTCGGGGGCCGATTATCCGTGGTTGCTGTATCGCATGGCGTGTGGCGAGGAAATCACTGAAGAGCCGGAAATTGACTACGACGTGGTGACCGAGGCACCGGTGGTCGGCTTGTTGGCGACGCTGGATGAGATTGCTCATGATGAACGGGCGTTGGGACGGTTGAAACGGATCGCGGATGAGCTTGGGGCCTTGAAGCGTGGTGGGGCTGGCGATGGCGAAGACGCCCGCTTGAAACCGCTGTTTGACGCAATTCGGGCCGCGGCAAACCCTGGCGACATCAAGGCGTATGTCCGCGAGATGTTTGAAGTTCATCGTGACTCGATCAACGATGTCTTACAGTCGGACGATCCCCGACCAGCTCTTGGAGTCCTGTTCCCACTGGCGTTGATGCTCAAGCACGGCAAGCTGTCGATGGGGTTGATCACGTCCGAGGACGAGATTGTCGCGGACCAGCCGCGCCGCAGTTTTCGAAGCCAGTTGATCGCCCCGCGGTGGAAGACGATCGTTGCGACCGTTGTCCTGTTTGCCCTGGGCGTTTTGCTGCGCAGTGCGGCGTTGACCAGTGACAATGTTGGTGCGTGGTTGACCTGGCCGGCGACCCGGCTCTTCGGAGAACCGGCTGAACTGGCGTTGAATGCCGGTACGATTGGGGGGGCCCTGGGGTTGACTGGGTTCCATGTTTTCAATGTTGCGGTGCTCTATCTGCTGTCGGCCTGGGTGTTGCGGGAACGGCCGGGCGGCAACTAGATGGCCGGAAAAGTCAGGCATCGAGCGAGGCGGTGGCTGAGGGCGGATTGACAGCGTCGACGGCGGTGGTCTATCGTCCGGGCATGAAGCTGCAACTCCGTGACCTTGTTTACTCGCTGTTTTATGCCACCGCCTGTGGAGGGCTGGTGTACTGCTGTGCGTCGTGCCTGTGGCGACTTGCCGAGGTGCCCGCCGGGAGCAAGGTGCTGTTTGTGGTCATGGTGTTCTTTGGCGGTTATGGCGCCTACCTGTGTGGCCAGACCGCCGTGGAGATCCTCCAGGGGACCAGGCGGCTGGACCAGGAGGATTCTGACCAGGAGACAACCGTCGTCCAGGCAACCGGTTCCGTTGAGGTGGTCGCGGCTGTTGTCTCGGCTGCCGTTGACGGCACATCGCCCTAACCGGGACTGGCGTCCTGGATGGTGTGGCGGGTCCGCCGGTAGTGCCCAACCGCGTCCAGGAAACGTGAGAAGACCGAAATTTGCTGAGGTGGGACCTCAGGGTGCCACTGGGTGCAGACGACAAACATGTCGCCGGGTCGTTCCAGGGCTTCGATGAGTCCATCATCGGCCCGGGCGACGACTTTCAGTCCGTCGCCGACACGATCGACGGCCTGGCCGTGGAATGAATTGACGTCGTGCGGGCCACTGCCAAGGATCGTGGCCAATCGCGTGTCCTGGGAGATGTCCACCGAGTGGGCTGTCATGCTGGAAACGCCAACGCCGTGGCGGGAGGATAGTAGGGGGTCGTGTCGCAGATCCTTGAGGGAGCCGCCATGGATGACGTTGATCAACTGGATGCCTCGGCAGATCCCCAGGACGGGCATGCGGCGGCGGACGGCGCCGTGATACAGGGCCGTTTCAAAATCGTCTCGTTTCCTGTCGACCAGGACCGCCGTGTTTGTCGGCCCATCGTAGAGTCGTGGGTCGACGTCGCCGCCTCCGGTCAACAACAGGCCATCGATCCGATCGAGGAATTCCTCGGGGTCGACGTCGGTCGATCGGACTCCCTCGAGATGGGCCCCCACCCGGGCTACAGCGACCTCGTAGTTGGCCGTGCTGATTCCCAGTCGAGCGTGCCAGGCGGTGTCCAGTGATGCACCGATTCGTGGAGCGTCAACAGGGATACCCGTCCGGGTCCACGTTTTCAGGCCGAACCAGCCAAGCAATGTCGATCCGAGCAGGCCGGAGAATGCGATGAACCACCTGCGAGTACGTGACCGTCGGGACAGCCTCGAGGGGATGTTGTCGTCGGGCGGGGGTGTGTCGGATGTTCCGGCCACGGTCACGTCAGCCAGTCGGTAACCACCCGGCCTCCAACATCGGTGAGACGGAAGTCACGTCCCTGGAAACGATGGGTCAGCTTGAGATGGTCGAGTCCGAAGGAATGCAGCATCGTGGCGTGGAGGTCATTGACGTGGACTGGGTTTTCGGCAACACCCCATCCGATTTCGTCGCTGGCACCGTGGACCAGTCCACCCTTGATGCCACCTCCGGCCAGAAACATGCTGAAAGAGAACGGGTGATGGTCGCGGCCGGTGACATTGGGCCGTCCGCCCCGATTTTCTCCCAACGGTGTCCGACCAAACTCGGCGCCCCAGACAACCATGGTCTGGTCCAGCAGGCCGCGTTGTTTGAGGTCGTTGATCAGGGCGGCGATGGGTTGGTCGACAACATGGGTGTTGTAGGACAACTCGTTGTCCAGGTTGCTGTGATGGTCCCAGGAGGCATAGACCAGGTTGATGAACCGGACGCCGCGTTCGACCAGGCGGCGGGCCAGCAGGCAGTTCCGTGCGAAGCTCTGGTAGGTGTTGCCGGACTTGCCGCGTCCGCCCTTGCGGATTTCCTTGCGGTTGACCCCGTACATCTCCTGGGTGGCCTTTGTCTCACTTGAGAGGTCGATCAACTCGGGCGCGGCGGTCTGCATACGGTATGCAAGTTCGTAACTGGCGATTCGGCTGGCGATCTCGGGGTCCCGTTGTTGTGCCAGTCTGCCACCGTTGACCTGCCGCAGGATGTCCAGTCCCTTGCGCTGTAACGTGGGCGGAAGTCCGCTGGGATTGGACAGGTTGAGGACCGGCTCTCCCGCGGTGCGGAACCTGACACCGGCGTAGACGCTGGGCAGGAAACCACTTTGCCACAAGGTGGCTCCTCCACTGGACCCGCGACCACTGGTCAGAACGACGTAGCCGGGCAGGTCTCGAGTTTCACTTCCCAGCCCGTAGTTGATCCAGGAGCCCATAGTGGGCAGGCCGAAGGTACCGCGGCCGCATTGCATGAGCAATTGCCCCGGATGGTGGTTGAACTGGTCGGAATGCATCGAGCGGACCAGGAGCAAGTCGTCCGCACAGCCTCCGATATGAGGCAAGAGGTCGGAAAACTCGGTTCCACATTCCCCGTGGCGACGGAATGTCCGCTTGGTTCCCATCAGGCGAACCGAATCCTTCTTGATGAAAGCGAATCGGACATCCTTGAGCTTGTCGTCGGGCATGGGTTGCCCGTGGAGTTGGTTGAGCCTGGGCTTGGGGTCGAAGAGGTCCAGGTGTGAGGGGGCTCCGGCCATGAAGATGAAAATGCACGCCTTGGCCCGTGGCTCAAAATGAGTTGGCCTGGTGGCCAACGGGTTGGGATCGGCGGCCAGTAGCCCGTCCTCAGCCAGCAGGGAAGCCAGCCCGGCGGAACCCAGCCCACAGGACGAACTGGTCAGAAAATCGCGGCGTGTCTGCGACAGCAACTCGTGCATGTCACCCCCTCCTCAAATGACTATTCACGAGTGATGAACTCATCCATGTTGAGCATGATCCGACAGGTGGCCACCCAGGCCGCCGATTCACTGTTCGAAGTGTCCTTGGCCGCATATTTGCCGACGAGTTTCTTGGCGTCCTCGGCGTGGTCCGAATACCATTCGCGGGCAGTGCCGAGCAAGTCGGCGAATCCATCGAGTTCCTGTTTGCTGGGGGAACGGGCCACGCAAAGTCGAAAGGCGCGGACAAGTCGACGCCGATCGTCGGAGTGCTTTTCGGTGACAACCCGACGTGCCATGGCCTGTGACGATTCGACAAACACCTCGTTGTTGAGTGTCGTCAAAGCCTGGAGCGGGGTGTTGGATGCGCGGCGTTCCACGCAGGTGGTGTTGGAATCCGGGCAGTCGAACGTGGTGAGATTGGGGTGAGGCGCTGTCCGCTTGAAAAACGTGTACAGGCCACGGCGAAAACGATCGGGGCCCTGGCTGGCTTTCCATTTGAAATTGTTCGCATAGCTCAGTGCTGCCACGTCGGCTGGCATCGGTGGAAAGACACTGGGACCACCGATCTTGCGAGAAAGCAGGCCGGAAGCTGTCAGGCTGTTGTCCCGGATGATCTCGGCCTGCAGTCGCACCCGGTTCTGACGACTCAACAGGAGGTTTTGAGGGTCGGCCTTGGCCAGGGCCGGGGTCGTCGCGGAACTTTGACGGTAGGTTGACGACAGAACGATCGTGCGGATCAGGGCCTTGCGACTCCACTTGAGACGACGGAATTCCGTTGCGAGCCAGTCGAGCAGTGCGGGATGAGTCGGTTTGTCGCCGCGGACGCCAAAGTCGTTGACTGTACGGACCAACCCGTGGCCGAACAGGTGACTCCAGGTGTGGTTGACCGCGACTCTTGGTGAGAGTGGATTGTCATCCGACACCAACCAGAGTGCCAAATCCAATCGATCGGCGAGTTTCTTGGGATCCTTGTTGCGTGGCCGGACCGCCGGCAATGTGCTGAGGCCGGCGGGGATGGCCGGATTGGATTTTTGCGGCGTCAGAAAATCCCCCCGGTGGAACAGGAAGGTGGTTCGGGGGTTTGTGGTTCGTTGACGGATCACTCGAACATTCATTTCAGGCCGTTTCGGAGCCTTCTTCTTCAACTCGGCCAGTTGTTTGGCCAGCGCCGCAGTGGTTTTGTCGATGGTCGCGTAGTGGTCGCCGAGCAATTTAGTCGCCGCCTTGTCATCCGGAGTTTTGGCGTAGGTTGCGAGTGCGGCCAGGACGGGCTTGGGAAGTCCCAGTCCGTTCGCGGTGCCGGTGAGCGGGACCAGGCGGAAGCAGCCCAGCGTGTGCTTGCCTCCGTAGCCCTGCGTCAGGGTCACTCGCAGATGATGTGTTGTCTTCAGTTCAATCGGAGCAGCGAAAAAGAAGGAGGCGGTGTGGGGTTTGCCCATCCTTGGAGCGATTGCCCAACCGGTCTTCGGATTTCCGTCCAGGGCGTTCTTCGCGGGGAACGAGGCCTGGGCGAAGGAGGACGTGGCTCGAGTCGGTTTCAATTCCGTCGGCTTACTGAACGCTTCATCGGCGGACAGTTCCACCTTGAGTCCGGTCAAAACCAGGTTGCCGTTGTCGGCACGGCCAGGCCCATTTTTTGGCAAGGACTTGTCGGGTCGAAGTTCCAGACGCAGGCCGGAGAAGGAGCCGGCTTCCAGGCGGCCGCCGAGCGTGTAAATGGTCGTGTCAGGAATTGGCCCTGAGGCGAGAATGACGTTGTCCTGCTGGATGCCCAACTTGACGTTGGCCGGTGCTGTGGCGACAAGTCCGGTCAGGGGCAGGTCCCGGATTGGGTTGTCCTTCTGTTTGGCCAATGCCTTGAGTTGTCCGGCGATCCACGTTTTCAACGCCGGCCCCAGGCTGGTCCGGGCGGTGCGCAGTGACTTTTCGATCGCGGCCAGTTTTTGTTTGTGAGTAAGCGAGGCCGCCTGGTAGCCGGCGAGGGCCTCACTGGAGGTTGTCACGGTGGAATTGACTTCGTCGCCGTTGTTGTAGAAGGCAAAGAACTGGTAATACTCGCGCTGAGAGATCTGGTCGTACTTGTGAGAATGGCACCGTGCGCAACCGACGGTGAGTCCGAGCCAGACCGCTCCGGTGGTCTCGACACGATCAAAGACGGCCTCGACCCTCCATTGTTCCTTGTCGGTACCTCCCTCGGTATTGGTGAGCGTCTGTCGGTGAAACGCCGTGGCCAGGAGTTGGTCCTCGGTGGCGTTGGGCAATAGGTCGCCGGCGATCTGTTCGATGGTGAACTGATCGAAAGGCATGTCCCGGTTGACGGCGTCGATGACCCAATCACGCCAGCGCCAGGCGTTGGGCCGTGGGTTGTCTTTTTCGTATCCATCGCTGTCGGCATAACGGGCTTTGTCGAGCCAGTGACGGCCCCAGCGTTCACCGAAATGCTGTGAGCGTAGCATCCGGTCGACAAGCCGGCGGTAGGCACCGGGAGTCTTGTCGGAAACAAACTTGTCAACGTCCTCCGGGGCGGGAGGCAGACCGAGTAGGTCGAGACTGAGTCGCCGGATCAGCGTGTATCGGTCGGCACCCGGGGAGGGGGACAGGCCGCGGGTCGCCAGGCGGGCGAGGACAAAGGCATCGATGGGATTCCGGGCCGTGGCGGCCAGTGCGGGAGGCAATTTCGGGGCGTTGGGCCGTTTCAACGGGGTGTATGCCCAGTGTGTCTTGACGGGACCTCCAATCCGGAGCCCCTTGGGCCATGTGGCTCCCTGGTCAATCCAGGCACGCAATAGTCCGACCTGTTTCTTGGGCAGCAGGTTTCCCTTGGGAGGCATGGTGATGTCCGGGTCGAGTCCGCCGACATAACGGATTAGCAGGCTGGTGGCACTTTCGCCCACTTCAAAAGCCACGCCACGATCACCTCCGGCGAGCGTGGCGTCGTGTGTGTCGACACGGAATCCCGATTCCTGCTTCTTGGCTCCGTGGCAACTGATACAGTGCTTGACCAGGAGTGGCTTGATGTCCTTGGCGAAATCGACCTTTCGGTTTGCCGGTGGCGGCAACGGATCGTCTGCCACCGGAGGCTGGGCGGCGAAACCGTGAGAGCCAAACGCGATGAGAGCGGCTGGGATCAGGAGTGTGAGTGAAAGGCCACGCATCACGGGAAACTCCGGTCGAGAGATTGCTGAGGGCCAGGCGGGGTCCGAAGTGTTCGGAAGGGGGCCGTCATGGGTTTCGGGGATAGTCAATCACGTGGCCGCAGACGTGTCAAGAACGTCCGCTGTGCAGAGACCGTGGAGCATTAAACGACCGAAACCTGCCCTGGATGGGGCAGGTTTCGATACGTCACCGTGAGTCTCGGGTGTCGGCTTGTCTAACGAGAAGCCGGTGTGGACTGGAAGGTGCGAACGCCACGAGCGGGCCGGGTCGGTTCGCTCTCGGC
Source organism: Planctomycetaceae bacterium (assembly GCA_002724415.1). Classification (GTDB taxonomy): domain Bacteria; phylum Planctomycetota; class Planctomycetia; order Planctomycetales; family Planctomycetaceae; genus UBA8437. Next base: position 5,983 of record PBOU01000084.1, on the reverse strand, counting down.
CTTGGTCTTGTTGTTTCGCTGACGTTCGGCTCCGCGAGCCTTGGCGAAAGCGACCACCTGGCGGGCACTGATCAAGTGTTGCAGGTGGAAGAACGGTGGTTGATACCCTCCACCAAGCCGGGTGCGCCGCTTGGCCGCCAACGCCTGCCACGGCATCCGGTTGTTGATGTTCCAGGCTGCAGCCTGAGCCACCGGGGTGGCCACGCGACCGCGTGCAACCAGACGCAGCAACTCGTGCAGTCCGGCGTCCTTGGAATACTCCTCGACTGGGACCAGCTTGTATCGCATTCGCGAAGTGGGCTCGCGTTTTCCGTGTTCCAGGCAGACACCACGGTAGGGGAGCCGGACGACTTTCTTGGGCGGGATTGAAAACATTCCCATTCCACCACCCATTCCACCGCCACCCATTCCTCCACCACCCATGCCTCCACCGCCCATGCCACCACCGGAGGACTGGCCGCCACCGCCACCACCTTGCTGTCCACCACCGCCGCCGCCGCCGCCCGGCATACCCATGCCCATGCCCATGCCTCCCTGTTTGAGAACCTGGACACCAACCACGGCGTCTGGCAGCTTGACCGTCAATGGCTTGTCGGTCTTGTTTTCGATCAGAACGTTGCCTTCCCTGGAATTCTTCAGGATCAGGCGGGCTGTGATCGCCCCGTCCTTGATGCCCTTGAACAGTTCGACCTGCTTGGCTGCGGGGTCAAATTTCGGCTTGGTGATTGCCCGAACCCGTCCCGTGCGGGCGGCTGCCGGCAGGGTCGAAGAGACAAAGAACGTGGCCACGAGGGCCGGGACGGCGATCTTGAGAATTCGCTCGGTGGTCATTCGAGACACCATGGGTCGACTCCTGGGACAAGGCCCGTGTGTTTTTTCAATCGTATCCCATGATTTCGCGACGCGCCAACAAAAAATGGCGCTGACAACGGAATCGTGGACCACCGGCCCCGCAATTGTGGACTGGTAGAACGGGTTGTGAGACCTGTGTCAGATACTCCGCCCGATGGCCGTCGCAATGGCGCGGCAGCGGTTCATGGTGTCGCTGAACTGTTCGGGGGTCAGGGACTGGGCACCGTCGCTGAGAGCCTCGGATGGGTTGGGATGCACCTCGATAATCAGCCCGTCACATTCTGCCGCGATGGCTGCTGCTGCCATGGGGGGAACCAGTGTGGCGATCCCGGTTCCATGGCTGGGGTCGATGACGATCGGCAGGTGAGTCCGTTCCTTGAGAAAAGGCACCGTGGCCAGTGGCAACGTGAAACGGGTGTGGGTTTCGAATGTCCGGACACCCCGTTCGCACAGCACGACGTTGGGATTCCCCTGGTCAAGAATGTATTCGGCAGCCAGGAGAAATTCGTCCATTGCCGCGGACGGCCCGCGTTTGAGTAGGACCGGCTTGTCCGATTCACCGACGGCTTGCAGCAGGTGATAATTCTGCATGTTGCGGGCTCCAATCTGGAGCACATCGGCGTAACGGCTGACAAGGTCGACGTGCTGTGGTGTCATGACCTCTGTGACCACGGCCAGGCCCGTTTCATCACGAGCGGCGGCGAGCAACTTCAGGCCTTCTTCCTTGAGTCCCTGGAATGAGTAGGGGCTGGTCCGAGGCTTGAAGGCACCGCCTCGAAGCCCCGTGGCGCCTGCGGCTTTCACGGCACGGGCGGATTCCAGTATCTGTGACTCATTTTCGACCGAACAGGGACCGGCGATCACGCCGACGTGACCGCCTCCCATGACCAGATCGTGTGACCGAACCGTGGTTGGTTCCTCCTTGGTCTCGAGACTGGCGACCTTGTAGGGGGCCAGGATGGGCACGACCTTGTCGACCTCGTCAAGCCCCGACAGCGTTTCCGCTTCTCCATCGCGTTTCTCACCGATGGCTGCGATCACGGTGCGTTCGGTTCCGACGATCACGTGCGCCTTCAGGCCCAGCGATTCAATTCTTGTCGCGACCGACTGGATGATCTCCTCCGTCGCACTTTTTTTCATGACTACGATCATGGCTTGTCCTCGGTGGCCCCATGGGCCCTACTGTGCTGAAACAGAAAACGCCCTGGAATCCCAGGGGGATTCCAGGGCGTGTGGTCTTGCGTGTTCTCGTCTCCCCGCCTACTCGGAACAATCGCTGGGCCACCCTGGGAATCCCGGGCTGGTAAACCAAGGCCGGAACAAGTGCCAATAGGCTGTGCGGCGAGACATGGTGTTTCCGGGTGAGTGATTGGTGAAACAGGTCACCAGGTCAACTGCACGGGCAATACTAGGTGTCCGACACAAACCCGGTCAACCGCCGGAGCAGTGCAACCTCGCGGGCGTCGGGGTGACAGGGTGGGGTGAGGTGTGACGGATCACTTTTTGGTCGGGGCAATTTCTTTTGCGGTGAGTTTTCTGAGGCGCAGGTTGCGAACCGCACCGGTTGTTTGCCATGTCGAGAGGCCAAACGGCCGCGAGAGATCCACCTCGCCACGGATGCTGAGCTTTCGGCCCTTGAGTGGTTGGTCGAGAATTTCCTTGCCATCCAGCCAGGCGGTAATCTGTTGCCTGGTGACCCGAAGTCGGACCCGGTACCAACGTCCGTTCTGAAACTCGTGATACCCGGTTGTGTCGTTTTCGCTGGCGTCGAACCCGTCGATGCTGGACAGGCCGCAGACACCACCTCCCCAACCACCAAGGATCAAACTGCAGGGGGACTTGCCGGCCTGGAAGGTGAGGCCGCAGAAGAAGTCGTGTCCTTCAACCCGCATCACGTCCAGGGTGACCTCGTAATCCCATTCCGGCGGTGGTGTGTCCCGGTTCCAGGTGATCCCGGTCATGTCGGCGCCGGTTTCCAGAATCAACTGTCCGTTGCGGACAACGACCTCGGCCTCGCCTCCAAATTTGGTCTTTTTCCAGCCAGTCAGGGTCCGTCCGTCAAAGAGGAGTTCTCCTGGAAGTTGCGGCGGTCGCGCGGCCTGGGTCCTGTTGTCGGCGGTCAGGTTGACAACGGTGGTGATGATCTGTTTTTCGAGGCCAGTTCGCCACTTGGAGGGTTTCTGGTAATAGATCATCGACGTGTCGCCCTCGTATCCCCCCTCCTCGAGCACGCGTTCCGAGGCGATGTAGGCCATGACGTCGTTGGAGTATCCGGCGACCCAGACTGACCGGTCCGTGTCGTGGTGGCCCAGGAGTTTCTTCAGGCTCACCGCGTAGTCGACGACCACTTCACCGCCCAGTGCGACCCAGGTGAGTTTGGGGCCAATCTGCCAGGACTGGATCGGGTACGGGTAGGTGGGCAGCAGGCGGCCATACAGGTCGTACTGTTTCAGGAGGTTTCCAGCCCAGGCCTTCTTGTAGCGGCTGCCTGTTTTTTGCACCTCGAGCAATTCGCTCTTCTTGGGCAGGTTGTCAAAGGCGAGTTCGATGTTTTCGAAGCGTGTTGCTATGCGACCTGATACAGGTGTGGTGGGAGAGTTCAAGACGCGGTCGACGGCAACGCCGAGCATGCGGCCATATTTTTTTGCGAGTTCCTCGCGTCGTCGTGGCAATGGATTCTGGTCCGCTCCACATCCGGCAAAGAACAATGCGGTGACTCCCGGGTGACGGCCCTCGAGGTAGAGTTGGGCGAATCCCGCGTAATCGCCGCTCCACTTGTAGTAGCTCATCACCGTGTTGTGGCAGGCGTAACCGAACACGACTGCTCGAAGCATTTTTCCATCGACCGAGCCGATTCGCAGAACCGGGACGTCGTGGTCGTAGGGGCCAATTCCCTTCGGGGCCCGTCGGTTGGCAGCGAAATGACACCGGCCATTTCCGAATGAGACGGCGGCGGGTTTCAGGTCCTTGAGCGCGGCGCTGATCAATCCGACGAGGTTGGCGTTGAGCGTTTTCTGGTACGAGTGGACCTGTCTCCAGTCGGAGTCGTTCATGTCGAGCATGTAGCTGAGCATGTCGTCGACGGCCGGGCCGCAGTGCGTGTGTGAACAGGTGAACATCACCTCGGAACGACCGATGCCGTGCTTTCGAGTGATCTCGGCCATGACCGCGTCGACCATCTTGATGGGAACGGTGATCAGGTCGGTGGACACGAAGACCACGGTTTTGCCGGTGGGGTCCTTGAGGGCGACGGCTTTGGCCCACAGGTCGTGCACCTTGCCCTCGGCCAGTTTCGATCGCCCGCCATAACCGGACATCCACATCGGTTCTGCGGGGGTGATCACCACGCGAGAGACACCGGCCTGCCAGGCATTCCGGGACTTGGCGGCAGGCTCCGCGGCAGGCAGGCTGTGAGCGAAAACGAGTAGCAGGGCCACCATGGTGGCGACTTTGCGGTGATGAATCATCGGGTTCTTCTCTCCCTGTCCTCTCCTCCGTGTGATCCCGGAAGATTCCCGGGGCCCGGTGTGACCGGCGCGACCATTGTAACCGGCGCGGGTGAGGATGTCGCAGATGCGTTCGTGCCGGGAGGGGGTTGTCGGCTCAACCGGCACATGTCGAGAATGGCATGATGGATCCTCAACAGCCAATCGATGGTGTGGCGATCGAAGAGTCCCGGGTACCGGAGACGATTCGCACCGTGGTGGTGATGCCTGCCTACAATGCCGCCCGGACGCTCGAGCGCACCGTCGCCGACTTGCCTTCCGAGGGGATTCATGAGGTGATCCTGGTTGATGATCACAGTGCTGACGAGACCGTCGAGATCGCCAAGCAGTTGGGGCTGACGGTGATTGCACACGAGGCCAATCGTGGATACGGTGCCAACCAGAAGACCTGTTACCAGCGGGCGTTGGATTCCGGTGCCGACGTCGTGGTGATGATCCATCCCGATTACCAGTACGACGCCCGGTTGCTCGGCGTTGCTGCAGAGATTCTCAGGCTGGGAGTCTGTGACTGCGTTTTGGGATCTCGGATCCGGACGCGGCGTGAAGCGTTGGCCGGTGGGATGCCTCGCTGGAAGTACCTGGCCAACCGGATCCTGACGACAATCGAAAACATCGCCCTGGGACAGAACCTGGGCGATTTCCACAGTGGGTTCCGGGCGTATCGGAGGGAGGTCCTGGAGACGATTCCCTACCATGAGAATTCCGACGATTTCGTCTTTGACAGCCAGTTCCTGGCCCAGGCGGTCCACTTCGGCTTCAAACTCGGCGACATTCCGGTGCCGGTCCGCTATTTCGACGAGGCGTCGAGTATCAATCTCTGGAGAAGCATCCGTTACGGAACCAGCACCCTGTGGGTGTTGGCAAGATTCTGGATGCATCGTGTGGGGATCAGGTCCAGGCTATTCCGGGCCTAGCCCAGGCCGGGCAGCCGGGCTTCGTCGATTTCCACGCCGAGTCCCGGGCGATCCGACAGCGTGACCAGGCCGTCCTCGATCGGTGGTTGGCCTCCGACCCATGTCATCCAGGGCCGCCCCGATTCGGGGAGGGGGTCGGGATCGAGACCGGCCAGGGCGTGCAGTGCCCAGAGTTCTGAACCCCGGTGTGGACAGACGCGGATGCCCGTTCCCTGGGCCATCCCGTAGATTTTGACCAGTTCGGTCAGTCCGCCACACCAGCAGACATCCGGTTGGAGTACCTGGAGCAATTCCGCGTCGATCAGTTTCTGGAAGGCATGAGCGGTGTACTCGTGCTCTCCACCAGCGATCGGAATCGCCGATTCGCGGGCCAGCGTGCGGTAGCCGTTCTGGTCATGGATCGGCAGCGGTTCCTCGATCCACTCGACCCCCAGTCCCTCAAGACCCGCTGCAACGGCCAGCGTGGTGTCGAGATCCCACTTCATCCAGGCATCGACCATCAGGGGGATTCCCGGGCCGACAAGTTCACGAGCGGCACGGACGGTTTCGATCACGCGGTCGATCCGGTCGGGGCCGGCGTTGCGTTCGACATGGAGTTTGAAAGCCCTGTGTCCGGCCGCGTGCGCCTCGGCCAGCCCGTCCCAGACGGTGATGTAGGTGGGCATCGGTTCACCGATTCGGGACACGCCGTCTTGAGCGAGGATGGCGGCG
>PBOU01000083.1 GCA_002724415.1 Planctomycetaceae bacterium | reverse complement strand
AACGGGCGACACCAGCTTGACGGATCGCCTTCACCATCAGCCAGGTCGTCCCATTGCGAAGCGTGCAAGCACTTGATCGGATGGAGCTTGGACCCGGTCGAGCCGGCGATCATGATATCGGCACTACCACGAATCAGGATTCGATGAGCTTCTCCTACGGCGAGATTTCCCGAAGCCTCGGCAAGTGTCAACGAGTTGTTTGGACCACGTGCGTCCACCGCGATCGCGATATGGCAGGCTGGCATGTTGGGCAAGTATTTCAACAGCCACAACGGTTCCATCTCACCGATTCCGGTCTCTCCCCAACGGGAGATCTGGAAGTCGGCCTCCGTACCGGACTCACCCTGGACCATCTCCGAGGACCGGAAAGCAGCACGGAAGAGTGATTCGGGGTGCGAGAACATCTGGTCGGCGCCGTAGTCAATTCCCAGGCGAGTCCGATCGATCGAGTCGCCATCGATCCCGGAATCCTCCAGTGCATGAATTGCCGAGGCGACGCCAAGCTGGATGTCGCGACACATCACCTTGATGCTCTTCCGCTGCGGCTTGAGATACTCCTTGCGGGCAGCCGAGAGCGTGAACTCCGAGATCTCACCCCCGACACAACCGGGAATCTTCACGACATCGGGCAAGTCAATCACACCGATCCCGCTGGTGCCTTCCAGCACGCCCTGTTCAAACGTCTCGCGACCAATCCCGATCGGGCTGAAAACACCCACCCCGGTGACCACGACGTTCGGACGGTTGGATTCGGATGTACTCATGGGCGTGGGGTTTCTACCGGACCGAATCGGGAAGATGACCACCAGGTCATCCCAGTTGAAATACGGGCCGTTTCAGGCGGCCTTTCTAATGACCAGGCAAGCGTTGTGACCGCCGAAACCAAAACTGTTCTTGAGAATATGAGTCAGGGGTCGCGAGCGAGCCTCCCCGGGAACGTAGTCCAGGTCACAATCGGGATCGGGGTTGTCCAAGTTGATGGTGGGGGGAACGACCTGGTGCTCCAATGCCATCACGCACGCACACATTTCGACGCCGCCTGATGCCCCCAGCAGGTGCCCCAGTTGACTCTTGCTGCTGGACACACACAGCGACCTCGCATGATCACCGAACACCGACTTGATCGCACGCGTTTCGGCCACGTCACCCAGAGGGGTGCTGGTGCCATGAGCGTTGATGTAATCGATTTGATCCGGCGGCAATCCCGCGTCACCAATGGCAGCCGACATGGCCCGCGCCGCGCCCGCGCCCTCGGGGTTGGGTGCCGTCATGTGAGAACCATCTGCCGACATGCCGTAACCAATTATCTCGGCCAACACGTCAGCGCCACGGGCCTCGGCATGAGACAACTCCTCGAGAACCAGCATGCCAGCCCCTTCGGACAGCACGAAACCATCGCGATCCTTGTCCCATGGTCGGCTGGCCTGTTCGGGACTGTCATTGCGGGTCGACAGTGCATTCATGCGAGCGAAACCTGACAGCCCCATCGGTGTGATCGCAGCCTCGCTNCCACCGGTGATCATCACGTCGGCGGTTCCATGCTGGATCAGGCGAAAGGCATCTCCGATGGCGTTGGTCGCCGAGGCACACGCCGTGGCGACGGCACTGTTGGGCCCCCGCAACTGGAAGTGAACCGAGATATTGCCGCTCGCCGCGTTGACCATCAACTTGGGAATCATCAACGGCGAAACACGCGAGGGGCCACGGTCATAGAGTGTCGAGTGCTGTTGCTCGATCTCCTCCAGTCCCCCGATGCCACTGCCGATCAACACGCCATGACGGTAGGGGTCCCCCTGGTTCAGGTCGATCCCGGACTGGACAACGGCCTTGACCGCCCCGACCATCGCGAACTGGGTAAAACGGTCCAGCCGCCGGAGTTCCTTGGGTGGCAATTCGAGGTGATCGGCGGGATCAAAATCTCGGATCTCACCGCCGAAACGGACCTTAAAATTGTCGACATCGAACCGCGTTAACGGAACGATCCCACTTTTGCCAGTACACAGTCGGTCCCAGAACTCGGAGAGTTCGCAGCCGAGCGGGGAAACCACTGAGATTCCAGTGACGACGACACGTCGCATCACTCGCCCATCTTACCCTCGATGTAGGTGATCGCATCACCCACACTGACGATCTTCTCGTAGTCCTCGTCTGGCACGCTGATGCCAAACTTGTCTTCGAAAGTCATCACCAACTCGACCAGGTCAAGTGAGTCGGCTTTCAAGTCNTCTTGAAANCGGCTCGCCGGGGNGATGTTACTGGCATCNTCACTGAGTTGATCGGCGACCAGTTCGATCACCTGTCCTCCCAGTTCAGAAACGTCAGCGGCTCCATCGCCAGTTGACTCCGGGGCCGACTCCGCAGCCCCGTCCTGGGCCTGTTCGGAGATTTCGGGAGTGTCATCGTCGAAGATCATCGTTGGGTCTCTCGATTCCCGGTGGGTGATTGTTCCCTGAAACGATTNCGAAGATCNCGCGAGATCTCCGGTGTCCAGTTTTCGGCCACTTCAAAGGGCCTCCGTGTTCTCTGAAGGCACACGCGCCGGCAAACCAACCGCCACTGTCNTGCTTCCACGGCGTTGATATACCAANTCGACCCGNCCACTGTAAACCGTAAATCACTCACCGGGCACCANGTCGACTNCCAACAGCNGGCCAACCGGCCAAACCAATCGCCTGGTCGCCGCTACGAATCGTTGACCGACTCGCAGGGAAGCTTGCGGTCAATTCGTCTGAGCAACCCTCTGAGCACCCGGCCCGGACCAATCTCGTAGAACTGGTCCACGCCCGAGGCGATCAACTTCAGCAACGAGTCGGACCACAACACGGGACTCTTGACCTGTCGCACCANCAACTCCCGAATCTCCTCAGGATCGTCATGCGCAGCAGCATCGACATTGCTGATCACNGGAATTCGCGGCGGGGACAGCGGGCAATCGGCCAGCGCCTGGGCCACCTCCTGGTCCGCGGGTTCCATCAGTGAAGTGTGGAAGGCACCGGCCACCGACAATTCCACTGCACGCCCGCCAGCTGCCTCGGCCAACTCGACAGCCCGTCCACAGGCCGACCGATGTCCCGAGACAACCATGTTGCCCGGCCCCAGGTGATTGGCGATCCGCAGCACCTCGCCCTCCTCGGCCGCCTCAACACAGATCTTCTCAACCTGCTCGGGTTCCATCATCAGGAGGCTGACCATTCCCGAGGGCGTACGGTCCGACGCGGCTTGCATCGCTGCNCCCCGCTTCTGCACCACTCGCAACGCGTCCTCGAANTCCATCACNCCGGCAAACACCAACGCCGTGTACTCACCGAGGCTCAATCCGGCCGTCATGCTGCAACCGTCAACAAGTTCCGGACGATCCGCCCTGAGCCACTCCAGTGCTGCCAGGCTGGTGACAAAGATCGCCGGCTGACTGATCACCGTCGAATCGAGTTCCTGCTGTGGCCCGTCGGTGCATTTTGCAGCCAGGTCGTAGCCCAGGACACCCGCGGCACGGGAATACAAGTCCGCTGCCGCTTCACACTCCTGGGACAGCCTCTGCCCCATGCCAAGATGCTGCGCGCCTTGCCCGGGAAACAGGAACCCGATCTCACTCATGACGGCCGCACCTCGTCGGTCGATTCCGGACTGGTTCCAACTGGATTCTCTCCNCCTGATTCCGCGGGAGACGTCGCGGCCAACTCAGCAACGATCTGGGCGTTGACCTGGCGTGACTGCAAGGTCGCAGCGGCACGCAAGGCATTGGCAATGGCACGCCCGTCACTGGAGCCATGACAAATCATGCAAACACCGTCGATGCCCAGCAACGGGGCACCGCCATGTTCACGGTACNGGTACTGCTTGGAGGCGGCTTCCAGTGCGGCAAAGGCCTTCTCACGTTCAGCATCAAGTTGTCCGAGTACGTCGTGGGCCAGGGCACGAATCAAGAACTCGGCCATTCCCTCACTGACCTTCAGCACCACGTTGCCCACGAAGCCCTCACAGACCAACACGTCAGCCTCGCCCTGGTACAACCCACGCCCCTCGACATTGCCAACATAGCTGTCGGCCAAAGCCGAACCCTGGAGCAATGCGTGAGCCTCGCGGTACAACTCGTTCCCTTTGCTGTCCTCGCTGCCGATGTTCATCAGGCCAACCGTGGGTGCTTCGATCCCCAGCACCTCGCGGGCATAGATCCCCCCCATCACCGCGTACTGCAANAGGTGCTCGGGCCGCGCCGCCGGATTGGCCCCGACGTCAACCAACACGCTACGCCCCCTCATCGTCGGCAACGTCACGGCAATGCCTGGACGCCGGACGCCGGAAAGAAACAGTCGCGTTCGCAGGCCAGCCGCCACCACCGCCCCAGTGTTCCCGGCACTGACCACCGCATCAACGTCACGTGCCGCCATCAATCGCCAGGCAACCGCGATCGAACTGTCCGGCTTCTGCCTCAGGGCAGCCGTCGGTTTTTCGTCCATCCCCACCACGTCGGTCGCCGCCACAACCGACAATCGCTGGGAATCGTACTCGGCCTCAGACAACAGGGGGTCAAGNAGAGCGGGATCNCCGACCAGGNCAACCAGCAACTCGGGATCGGCATCCAGTGCCGAGATGGCACCCTCAACGTTCACCGCGGGTGCATCATCACCGCCCATCGCGTCCAGTGCGATCCGCATCGCCGATCTCTCCTCCTGCAACCGGCTCCTGGCCCCCGGCCCCTCAGTCGTTTGCCGGCACCACTGGGCCATCAAAGCGAGCGTAATGCCCACAACGGGGGCAGACCGCATGCGGAAGAATGCTCAGATGACACTCCCGACAAACGACTGTCTGGATCGAGCGGGCGCGGATGTGAGTCCGACGCTTCCGGCCTCGAGTCTTCGAAATCTTACGCTTGGGGACTGCCATCGTCGCCTCGTACCGCTTGGACTTTCGCCATCCGTCGCCGACAGCAGCCTACCAACGGCCGGTGCAGGCCGAGTGGAACGTTACCGGCGGTGTCGGAAACCGGAGACAGAGTTTGGTCTGAAGGGAAGACAGGATCGTAGAGAGTGGTTACCGGACGCGTCAAGCTTCTCCCGTTTCCTGTTTCCAACTCCAACGCCCGGGGCCGTTGCCCCCCAACTTCATCATCTCGTCGACTCAATCCGGACAATTGCTAGCTCCCCGATTCCGATGAAGTCCCCCCTTACGAAAAAAAAGGCCTTTTTGATTGCAATTCTTTACGACCTGCGGAAATAATATGGGGTCGGTCCATATCTTGGCCGATTCTTGAACTTATTCTCTTTAGTTTTTTTGGAGGCGACACATGGCTCGTCGGAAGAAAGGTTTCACGCTCATTGAGCTGCTCGTCGTGATCGCGATTATCGCGATTCTCGTCGCACTGCTCCTTCCCGCTGTGCAACAGGCTCGTGAGGCAGCCCGTCGTTCGGCGTGCAAGAACAACCTGAAGCAGTTCGGACTGGGTTTGCACAACTACCATGACACGCACAATTACTGGCCGCCACTGCGTGGTGGGACCAGTGGTGGTTCGCAGAACGAGCAACTCAGTGGCCTTGCCATGATGCTGCCGTTCCTCGATCAAGCTCCCCTGTGGGAACGGATCAAGAAGCACGCTGGTGGTGACCAGGGTGGTGACCCCACCGCCGCGACCTTCCCGCACCCGCCGGGTGAAATTGAAGTGTTCTTGTGCCCGTCATCAACCGTTCCCGTTCGCCACACTTCCGGCAGTGCCCAGAAGAGTTACGCGTTCAGCGTTGGTGACACGATCGAAAACAACTACACCTCGATCAACCCGAGCACGGGACAAATCATGCGTCACCGTGGCCCGTTTGGCTACCGCCTTTGCACGCGTATGCGTGACTTCAAAGACGGCACCAGCAACACGATCGCAATGGGCGAACGTGACCTGGGCAACCCGGGCGACCTCAGGGACGTGATTGGCCACGTGTCCACCACTGCCACGACGGTTCCGTCGGCTTGTGTGGCCACCGCACTCAACGGCTTCTACACGAGTGGTTCACAGGTTGACCGCCCGGCACAGTACTGGGCCTTTGGTGCTCCGTACTACAACTCGGTCGCCATCTGCGTGCCGCCCAACGGACCGTCCTGCGGTACTCCGCTTGGCTCGGCGATGATCAGCGTCAGTAGCCGTCACCCCGGTGGCGCCCACGTGGTCTTCGCTGACGGAAGCGTTCGATTCATCAACGAGTCGATCAACACCGTCAACCTGAACCATCCCCAGGGTCGCACCGGTGGCCTGAACGAGGATGCAGTCGCCAACAACCTGGGTGGCCAGAGCCCCTATGGTATCTGGGGCGCACTGGGAACGATGCAGGGCCAGGAGGTCGTCGGCGAGTACTAGGCCGATGACACCTGACTTGCCATGCGTCATCTTCGGATGAACGACACCGGCCGGTTCTTTCAGGAACCGGCCGGTTTTTTTTGCGCGGTCCAACCGGCATCCACCGGCACACGCACACAAGAACTCGTATCGCTTCGGCCGATGTGATAAACTGACCGCGCTGCGGGACACCACGATCTCATCGGATGAAAACCATGCTCTCGATTTCAGGTTCCTCCGGTTCTCGATCTTTTTGCGACAAGTTGACTCGTCGCGACGTCTTGAAAATCGGCAGTCTGCCGATGGTCGGCGCTGCAGGCGGACTCACGTTGCCTCAGTTGCTGGCCGCCGAGGCCGCCTCCAACAACAAGTCACACAAGTCGGTGATCATGGTCTTTCTCTCTGGAGGGCCACCGCACCAGGACATGTTTGACCTGAAGATGCAGGCCCCCGCCGACGTACGAGGTGAATTTCAACCGATCTCGACGCACGTGCCGGGAATCCAGATCTGCGAACACCTGCCGCGTATGGCTTCGATGATGGACCGCCTGGCCGTCATCCGTTCGGTCGTCGGATCCGAGGGCCGACACGCGGCCTTCCAGTGCATGACCGGCCAAAGGGTCAACAACCAGCCGCCAGGAGGCTGGCCTTCCTTCGGCTCGGTCGTCTCGCGACTCCAGGGCACCGTCCACCCCGGCACACCAGCCTTTGTCGGGCTGTCGCCGCGAATGAAAAGCAGCACATGGTCCGATCCCGGCCAGGCCGGATTCGCCGGCCCGGCCCACGCTCCCTTTTTGCCCAATGCCGACGGTGCCGACAACCTCGTCCTCAACGGCATGACACTCGACAAGTTCAACAACCGCAAGAGCCTGCTCGAGGGACTCGATCGATTCAAGGCGTCTGCTGACGCCGGAGACTCGATTGGAAGTCTCGATGCCTTCCAGCAACAGGCCTTTGGAATCCTCACCTCCAGCCGTTTGGCTGAGGCCCTGGATGTCTCCGACGAGTCTCCCGAAACTCTCGCCCGCTACGGCGGAGGATCTTACGAGCCGGCCGGCTACGGTGACGCTGGACCACTACACAACCACTACCTGCTGGCAGCCCGGCGGCTGGTCGAGGCGGGTGTCCGCATCGTCACACTCGCCTACGGCCGCTGGGACTGGCACGGTCGCCCTCACGGAACGAACTTTGAGAACGCACGTGACCACCTGCCCCGGCTCGACCAGGGCGTGACCGCATTGATCGAGGATCTCCACCAGAGAGGCATGGACCAGGACACCACGGTGATTGTCTGGGGAGAATTCGGACGGACACCACGGATCAACAAAAATGGCGGACGCGACCACTGGCCACGGGTTTCGTGCGCGATGCTCGCTGGCGGAGGCATGGACACCGGCCAGGTGATCGGTTCGACCAACCGTCTCGGTGAACACGCGGTTGATCGACCGGTCCACTTCCAGGAAGTCTTTGCGACGCTCTACCGCAACATCGGTATCGACACCAGCGTCACCACGATCAACGACTTCAGTGGACGTCCACGGTACCTGATCGACCACAACATCCACCGGCCGTTGACCGAGTTGATCTAGCCGACGACGGCCCCAGGTCCCCACGGCCTTTTCGGAACAGGAAAGCGGGTCCGGACGGCACGGCAGCCACCGGAAACTCTCTCGCGAAATATCCTGCGAAGCCGGCGTGGCTCGACAGCGGCACCGTCACAAGCTGTGTGGTGAGGACCGCAATCCCCCCGGGAAGGCACCTCGCACCTCCTGCCCATTGCCACGGTTTACCGCCCCTGGGCCCCTGCCCCAATCAGGTGCCGCCTCAGGAACATCACCACGGCAGCAGACACGTAATCCCGGTTGGCCTTCTTGCGGAACCCGTGCCCCTCGTTGGAGGCATACACCGTCCAGACGGTCTGACGATTGGCACGCACTTTCGGCACGATCGCTTCGGCCTCGGAGAACGGCACCCGGGGATCATTGACGCCGTGAGCCACCAGGAGACTGGCCTTGATCTTGCCCGCATTGTGGACCGGATCAATGCGCCGGAAGAACTCCTGCAATTCGGGCTTGCGTTCGTCACCGTACTCGGCCCGTCGCAGATCCCGTCGATAAGACTTGGTGTTTTTCAGGAACGACTCGAAACTGGCGATCCCCACGATATCGACGCCACACTTCAATCGATCACTGAAGTGCACCAGCGAGCCGAGCACCATGTAGCCACCGTATGAACCGCCGTAAACCGCGACTCGCTTGGAATCCAGGTCGGGTTGCGTCTCGATCCAGTCCAGTAACGCGCCGATGTCCTTGACGCTGTCCTCACGTTTCAGGCCATTGTCCAACCGAACATAGGTCTTGCCATAGCCGGCCGACCCCCGGACATTGGGCCGAATGACGGCCAACCCCAGTTCGTTCAGGTAGAACTGGTCCAGGGACGAGAAACGAGGACGGTACTGGCTCTCGGGGCCCCCNTGGATATGGATCAGCACCGGGGCGGGAGCCTGTTTCGAGGCTCCCGCGGGACGAAAGACGTAAGCGGGAATCTGTCGACCGTCAAANGTCTTGTACCGGATCCGGTCTGGCACGACGAAAGAATCCTCGTCCAGCCCGCCCACTTCACTGTACGTCCAGCGAGTCAGTTTTCCATCGGGCAACCGCATCGACCAGGCATCCGATGGCGAGTCCGGTCGTGACAGGGTGAAGCCCAGTTGAGTCCCGTCGGGCGAAAACTCCAGGCCACCCACCAATCCCAACGGCAGGTCGTACCTGCGGTAACTGCGTCCCACCAGCAGGTACAGACCACTCGCGCCGTCCTCGTTGGTGGAAAACGCAACCATCCCCAGCCCCGGCTCGACGGTCACATCTGTCACGTTCCATGGCAGTTTCTCGGTCAGGAAGTCATAGGTCATCGTCTTCAAATCGACGCGAGCCAGNTGACGGAACTCACCATTGGTGTCGGTGGCGATGTAGGCCGAACGACCATCGGGTGCGAACGCCATGGCNCCGTGCGCCGCGGGCCGGGTCCCGGGAATGGGAATCCTCTTCTTCTGACCGGTGGCCACATCAAGCAATGCCGGATAGGTCTCGTTGATCGAGACGTAGTGGTTGATCAGCAACGTCGATCCGTCACGCGTCCAATCCATCGCTCGCCAGTATTCTCCACTGGTCTCCAGCAACAACGTCATTTCACCGGGACGGTGTGGATCGGCGATATAGAGATCCGTATCCCGCCCGTTCCGTTGAGTGCTGTGGATGATGGCAAACAGCCCGTCGCTGCGGATCGGCCCCAGCACGTTGCGAGATTTTCCATCACTCAGACGCTGAATCTCGCCAGTCTCATGAGTCCCCATCACATAGACCTGGTAGTTCTCGTCTCCACCACGNCTCATTGTCAGCATCAGGGCGCCNTCGTGTTCACCGGGCAAGTATCGTCCTGAAGCCGGCTCATCAAAAAACGTCAATTGATGTCGACGTCCCCCGGGGACACCAACCCGNTGCAACTGGTCGGTATTGCCAAAGCGGGTTCTCACCAGCATCCCCCGTCCATCGGGAGACCAGCCTGAAAACACGGCGCTGCGGACGTTCTGGTAGCGCCGCAACCGCTCGACCAATTCGGACGGAACCAGCGGAACTCCCGTGGCGGTGATGGCCGCAGGCTGGCGTGGATCCCTGGATTCCGAACGCTGCTGGGCCTGCACGGTCACGCTGAGGGCCAAAGCCAACAACATCACCAGCACGTTCACCGGCTGTCTCATTCCGACCTGATTCATCACTGGTTCTCCTGTTGATCCCTGGCACCGCCGCTTCCCAGGCCCCGGCCGCTTTGCCAGCGTTCGGCGAGGCCATACAATGGGTGCGGCATCGCGGGATGCCACGATCATCCCAGCGGTCGACAGCTTACTCGTCCAACCCCGGGTTGACCACACGCGCACCCAACAGGAGCTCTCTCGAGATGACCTCGGCCAACCCCTTCGACGCCACCGCCACACTCGCCACCAGCGGTGGCGATGTCACATATTACCGCCTGAGAAAACTGGCCGACGACGGCCTGGGTGACATCGACACCCTGCCCTACTCGATTCGAGTCCTGCTCGAGGCGTGCCTACGCAACGTGGATGGATTTGTCGTCACCGCCGAAGACGTCACCGCGTTGGCCGGCTGGACAGCCGAGTCCACCAATCCGGCAGAAATCCCGTTCAAGCCGGGTCGCGTGGTGCTGCAGGATTTCACCGGTGTGCCGGCTGTCGTCGACCTCGCCGCACTCCGCTCGGCGATGGTCCGACTGGGAGGTGACCCCGGCAAGATCAATCCGCTGGTCCCCTGTGACCTTGTCGTGGACCACTCGGTCCAGGTGGATCGTTTCGCCTCAATCGACGCCCTCTCGCACAACGTCGACCGAGAATTCCAACGCAACGAGGAACGTTATGGATTTCTCCGCTGGGGCCAGCAGGCCTTCGACAATTTCCGGGTGATCCCGCCGGCCACCGGAATCGTCCACCAGGTCAACCTCGAGTACCTCGCCAGAGTCGTGATGGTCGAAGGCGGTGTGGCCTACCCCGACAGCCTGGTCGGAACCGACAGCCACACCACGATGATCAACGGACTGGGNGTNGTCGGATGGGGCGTGGGNGGGATCGAGGCCGAAGCGGTGATGCTCGGCCAGCCNATCTACATGCTCACACCCGAGGTGGTCGGCTTCGAACTCTCTGGACAGTTGCCCGAAGGATCCACCGCGACTGACCTGGTGCTGACGGTGACACAGATGCTCCGGGCACATGGCGTGGTCGGGAAATTCGTCGAGTTCCACGGCGAGGGACTCGATGCGATCTCACTGGCCGACCGCGCCACCCTGGCCAACATGGCACCAGAGTACGGTGCCACCATGGGTTTCTTTCCCGTCGATGGAGAGACGTTGCGGTACCTGCAACGGACCGGCCGCCCGGCCGAGACGCTCGACCTGGTCGAGCGTTACACCAAGGAACAGGGACTGTTCCGCACTCCGGGTTCACCCACACCACGCTTCAGCAGCACGCTCTCACTCGACATGGGCACTGTCGTCCCATCCCTGGCCGGCCCCAAGCGGCCCCAGGACCGGATCACCCTGGATTCCATGCAGACACAGTGGCACAAGGACCTGGCCGAGACGTTCGAGAAACCCGAACCGTCACCTGCCGTCACCGTCAGTCTCGACGAGGACACGTCCTCGATCACCGACGGAGCCGTGGTGATTGCCGCGATCACCAGTTGCACCAACACGAGCAACCCCAGCGTGATGATCGCGGCGGGGCTTCTGGCCCAAAATGCCGTCGCCCGTGGACTGACCCGTCAACCGTGGGTCAAGACCAGCCTCGCACCTGGCAGCCGGGTCGTGACCGACTACCTCGACCGAGCCGGACTCACCAAGCCCCTCGAAGAACTCGGGTTCCACACCGTTGGTTACGGTTGCACCACCTGCATCGGCAACAGTGGCCCGATCTCCGAATCAATCTCGGATGCCATCACCTCAGGTGACCTGGTCGCTGCAGCGGTGCTCTCGGGCAACCGCAACTTCGAGGGACGAATCAGCCCGTGGGTGAAAGCCAACTACCTGGCCAGTCCTCCACTGGTCGTCGCCTACGCCCTGGCCGGTACCACCGACATCGACCTCGCCAATGACCCGCTGGGACATGACACGGAGGGTCAGCCCGTGATGCTGACCGACATCTGGCCCTCGCAACAGGAGGTCGCTGACGCGGTCTCCAATTCGATGTCACCGGAAATGTACATCGAACAATACGGTGCGGCCGCCGATGGACCTCCGCAATGGCAGGCCATCACCGGAGCCGAGGGGAATGTTTTCGACTGGGATGAAAAGAGCACCTACGTGCAGGAACCTCCGTTTTTCGTCGAGATGCCTCCGGAGCCACCGCCGATCGGGGCGATCTCTGGCGCCCGCGTTCTTGTCAGCGTCAACGACAGCGTCACCACCGACCACATTTCCCCGGCCGGTTCCATCAATGCCAATTCGCCGGCCGGCCTGTTCCTGCAGGACAGCGGCGTCTCCCCAGGAGACTTCAACAGCTACGGCAGTCGCAGGGGCAATGACCGGGTGATGACGCGAGGAACGTTTGCCAACATCCGGCTCCGCAATCTCATGGCCCCGGGAACCGAGGGCGGGGTCACCACCCACCTGCCCACCGGCGAGCAGATGTCAATCTACGATGCAGCCCACAAGTACCAGGCCGACGGCACACCACTGATCGTATTGGCCGGGGCTGAATACGGGACCGGTTCGTCACGCGACTGGGCTGCCAAGGGGACTTACCTGCTGGGGATCCGAGCGGTTATCGCGACCAGCTACGAACGGATTCACCGCTCCAATCTTGTCGGAATGGGCGTTCTGCCCCTTCAATTCCGCGATGGTGAAAGTCGAGATTCTCTCGACCTGGACGGATCAGAATCCTTTGACATCACGCTCGACGATGAACTCAAGCCCCAGCAGGCCATCGAGGTGACCGCCACCCGCGAGGACGGCTCGGTCGTGCACTTCGTGGTCACCTGCCGCATCGACACACCGGTCGAAATCGACTACTACCGCAACGGTGGAATCCTGCACACCGTGCTTCGACAACTCGCAGCGAACTGACCCGGTCGCCACCTTGCGGCCAATCGCCGCGGCAATCGCCGCGACAGTCGGCCACACAGTTGGCGACTACACTTCCGGCAATGTCCAGGGCTTGCGCCACTCGGGTCGGCCACGCAACGCGTTGGCCTCCTTGTCACCAACAAAAGTCTCGGTTTTTGTGTCCAAGACCAGCTTGCGTCCCAGTCGGGCTGAAATATTCCCCGAGTGGCACAGCACGCTGGCAGGATGTCCGACTGTCTCCAGATCACAATAGGGCCTCTTGCGGCTCTTGATGCAGTCGATGAAGTTCTGGACGTGCGGCTTCTCGTGGCTGTCCCCTTCGCCGGCGGCCACCTGGCCGCTGCGGTCGTAGGCCCGCCAGCGTCGGTTCCCCAACACGATGTATCCGTTCTCGCCGAACACGGCCGAACCCTCTGACTCACCGAGGTACTGGTAGGGGCACCACACTCGCATCTCGTAGGTCAGAATCCGTGGATGGCGGCCCGAGTACTCGTAGTTCACCTGGAGTGTGTCGGCAAATTCCTGGCAGTCATTGAAGTACCACTTGCCACCACTGGCCGAAATTCCTGTCGGCAACCCCAGGGGGTCTTCCTTCTGGGCCTCGATCGCAGCCTGGAGTCCGGCGACCGCCATGTCGAGACGATGCACACCATCGTTGCCCAGGTCGCCGGTTCCGTAGTCGAAGAACCAACGCCAACGACCATGGAATCGGTTGACGTTGAACGGACGCTTGGGAGCCGCACCACACCACATGTCGTAATCGACACCCGCTGGTGCCACGCTGTCCTTGGGAAATCCAATAGCTCCCTGCCGGGAGCTTTCCCAGGCCTTGACCACCAGGCACCGTCCCAGGGCGCCCGTCTTGATGTACTCCAGCGCCGTCTGCATCCGCTTGGTCGAGCGATGCTGCGATCCCATCTGGCAGACCCGCTTGTGTTTCTTCAGCGCCGCCACCATCCGCATGCCTTCGACAATGTTGTGGCTGTCGGGTTTCTCGACGTAAACGTCCTTGCCGGCGATCATCGCCATGATCGAGGGGATCGCGTGCCAGTGATCGGGGGTCCCCACGACGATGGCATCCAACGAGTTGTCGTCGATCAGGTGCCGGAAGTCGTTGGTCGTCTTCGGCTTGGTGCCCTGGCGACGGTAGACCTCTTCCACGGCGCGAGGCAGGCGGCGGGGATCGAGATCGGCAATGGTGACGATTTCAGCATTGGCATTTTCTGCAAACGATCGGTTCAACGACAACGCCCGTCCACCGGCTCCAATGACGCCAACCCGCACACGCTCGTTCGCCCCGGCTTTCTTCGACTGGGCCTGAAGCCGTGTCGAACTGATGGTCGCAACCCCTGCTGCGGCTCCCGCCAGAAACCCCCTGCGATTCAATTCCGACATCGTCTTTTCTCCATGTTTTTCGGTGTTGCTTCGGAGTACGGACGCCGCTGGCCTTCCAACCAGAAGACGCACTCTCACGAGCTGGTTATGATTGGACGTCCGCGTCATTGTGCCCGGTGCGATTCTCGATGTCGAACCCAAACCCACCGACGCCTTCCTGTCCACCGGAAATCCATTTCTCCGTTGCCGATTACCTGGGAGGCAGACGGATCGATGCCGTCGTCGGTCGACAACTGAGAAACCACACGAGATTCCGCATCCACCGCCTGTTGCGGGCCTCCGCGATCTGTATCGATGGCCGCGTCGCGTCTCCAACACAGCGGGTCTATCCCGGGCAGAGGATCGACGTCCGACTGCTTGAACCTCCCGACAAACTGCTCCGAGCCACACCAATGCCACTGGAGGTGATTTACGAGGACGAGTGGCTTGTGGCGATCAACAAGCCGGCTGGCTTGATCATGCATCCGGCCAAGCACGACACGGCCGACACGCTGGTCAACGGACTCCAGTGGTACCTGGACCAATCGGCACCGGCCACCGGGCTGTTGCGACCGGGCATCGTCCATCGGCTCGACAAGAACACCTCCGGCGTGCTCGTCAGTACCCGGGACCACCTCTCACACCGTCAACTCTCGATCAGTTTCCAGGACCGGGAAGTCCGAAAGACCTACCTGGCAATTGTCGAGGGCTGTCCCCGGCCGGAATCCGGGACCATCGACACCCCCCTGGGTGGCACGACCGCCCCGGACTCCAGCCTGGTCTCGGCCGAACCAGACGCGATTGCACCGAGGTCGGCCCGAACCGATTTCACCGTGCTCGAAAAACTCGCCGGATGCTCGCTCGTTGAAGCTCGACCGCTGACCGGGCGATTGCACCAGATCCGGGTTCACCTCGCATCAATTGGCCATCCGGTTCTGGGCGAACCGTTCTACGGACCTCATGGAGAAATTCGATGTGACCGGGACGGCCGTCCACTGATCAAGCCCCCGGTCAACCCGCCATGGCCGACCATCGCACGTCACGCCCTGCACGCTCGATCGCTGTCCTTCGACCACCCGATCACCGGGCAACCACTGACAATCGAGGCGCCGCTTCCCGACGATTTCCAACAGGCACTCGCCAAGGCCACCAATTGACGATCGACCGTGAAGCCAGCCGCCTCACACAGCGTCGATCCGCCAGGCTGGCCCCTCGATCGGAACTGGCGGCGCCACTGCGGCCGTGGGAAGAGCACCGGAGGTTGTCAAAGGCCCCGTCGCCGTTGCCGCCTCGCGTAGAAGCAGATCATCACCGCACGAGGACAACAACCGGTCAACCGTCAGGCGACGCCGCATCCCTGCAGCCACTCGGCCAATCGACGCGGCCACGTCCGGACCGATCGCGTGAGCTCCCAGAACACGGCCACTGCGACGAGTCCAGAGGAGCTTCAGCGAATTGACCGCTCCGGCCACAAACCCGGCACGCCCCGATTCGTAATCGACACCCTCGGCCATCAATTCTTCTGTGGTCCGTCCCGCTTGAAGAATCTCAGGACGCGTGCCGCTGGAGGTCACCGCCGCCGCAGGACCTCGCTCGAAATTGCCCGAAAACAGCACGTCAACAGCGAGCCGCTTGCCCTGATCCAGCGAGTTTCTCAGCCAGTTCGGGTGACCGATGACTGACCCGACAGCACACACACCCTCAACCCACGTGTTGAATCGCTCGTCACACCACAACCGGCCTCGCTCGTCGGTTTTCAACCCAACCCGCTCCAGACCAAGTGCATCCGTGTTGCCAACCCGTCCGACCGAGACCACCACGCGGTCAAATCGCTCAACTTCGCCCCTGATCGGCACCACCATCGCTCCATCAACGCTCGGCCCCACCTCCAGCACATCCTCTCCGAGCCGCATCCGAATGCCCGATCGACCAATGTCCTCGACCACCAGGTCCACCATCTCCGAATCGCACTCTTCCAGCAGGCGGTGACGGCGGTCAAAGAGCGTCACTTCCACGCCAGTTGTCGCCAAGAGCGTCGCCGCTCTCAAACCGTCCCGGCCAGCGCCCACCACTGCTACGCGGTTGGTTCCCGCAGCACGCTCGAAAGAATCGGCGTCCAGTACACGGTCATGATCCACCAAAAACGATGACGGCACCCAGGGGCGACTGCCCGTTCCAATCACCACCGTCTCGGCCGACACCGCATACGATTCACTCGCCGATACGATCTCGAGTTCGCCGGCACCCAGCAGACGCGGCATCCCTGTCAACACGCGGACCTGTTCGTTGCCAACAGGATCACCGTTCCCCACTCCGGGCATGACCAGCACCACCCGGGCTCCCCGCGCAGCCGCCTCATGAGCCAGGTCGTTGCCAGGCCCATCTCCACCAACGACCGCCAAGTCCCAACGTTTTTCTTCACTCATCGACATCGCCCGTCTCCACGACCCACTGGGCCGGTTTGCGTCTTTGAGACAATCAGATCGCGCGGCACGGACACCCCTGAGCCGCAGCTGATTTATGGAACAAGAAACCGATCAGGAAAAATAAAAAGAGTCGGCAGAACAGGTTGACAGGGCAAGATACATGCGTTGATTCCGGTAATCCGGGTCAGGAGGAATCAACGGACAATTAACGCAAGCGCATACTAAAAAATGACTTACGTCATTTTCTATCCGGAAAATTGGCTATTCCGGCTCGTAGGGTCCACCATCAGGAAGCAACGGCTCCAGGGGACACCCCTCGCACTTGGGCCTCGGTCCGCAGCGAGATTGACCAATCCAATTGACCAGGAGGTCAATCTGCCGCAGTGGAATACCGGACACCTCAGACGAGTGCCCAAACAGGTGCTGCCACTCGTCGTATTCTGATTCCAGCCCGCTCCAGCCATGACGGCAACCAACCCGGAGCGCTGAGCGGGACAATGGCATTGTGGGGACTTCCAGGACCACCAGTAGGATCCGATCGACCAGTTCGTGCCCGATCCCTCGAATGGCTGTCAGTTCCTCACGTCGTCGTTGGTGATCGTCTCGCCAGGCTTCTTCGGGATCGTCTCCTGGCCACCATGCAGCCAGCCCCAGCAACGCAGATGCACGTCTTGAATCTCGCCCCGTCTTCTTCAAAGTCTCTTGCAGAACCTCGAGGGGCAGGTCGACCAGTTCCTCGGCCCGATCGAGTGGGATGGCTTCTTCGCCATCCGGTTTGGATTTTTCCGGACCGGCGACAACGTCAACCAGCGTAGAAAACCGTCCTGGCAATTCGACGTTCTGGGCTTGCTCTCCGATCTCGGCGACCTCTCGCAGCCTCTGGAGGGCCTCACCCAGTCGTTCCGTGCTCATACATCACTCTCCGCGACACCTGCGAACTTCTGGACGCGCCCATGATGTCGGTGACGTCACAGTCGAGCAACCTTGGGTCGACGGCTTGCCGTGCCCACCACCGGATCGGTAAACAAGGACTCCATGAAGTTATGGGAATTCTGGATCGATGTCGGTGGCACGTTCACCGATTGCATGGCCTGTTCGCCCACGAACGACCTTGTCCCGCGCAAGGTGCTCAGTTCGGCAGTCACCAAGGGCCAGGTCGGGGACGTCACCGGTACCGATCGCATTGTCGATCCGGCGAGGATCGGTGACCCTCCCGGTTTCTGGATCGGCTACCCTCTGCGTTGCCTCGACTCGGCCGGCCAACCATTGGTCCAGGCCACAGTCACCGATTTCGATACGGACACCGGGCGTCTCGCGCTCAACCAGGCACTGCCCGGCACAATCGAACCCGGAATGACCTATGAACTGGTTTCCCCCGAGGAGGCCCCGATCCTGGTGATCCGTCTCATCCTGGGTTTGCGACTGGACGAGCCGATTCCCGACGTTTCGGTGCGGTTGGGGACAACCCGCGGGACCAACGCCCTGCTGACGCGAGAGGGAGCCCGCACGGCACTGATCACGACTCGCGGATTTGCCGACGTGCCGTTGATCGGCAACCAGGATCGTCCCCGGCTCTTCGACCTCACCATCCGAAAACCCCAACCGCTCTTCGAACGAGTCATCGAGGTCGACGAACGGATCGACGCAGACGGCCAAGTGCTGCAAGCCCCTGAACTGGAACCGGTCCAGGAAGCTCTCGCCCAGGCTCACAGCGACGGAATCGAGTCGGTCGCCATCTGCCTGCTGCACTCTTTCGCCAACAGCAGCCACGAGGAACAGGTCGAGAAAACGGCGCGAACCGCCGGATTCACCGAGATCAGTCGGTCCAGTCGTCTGTCGCCATTGATCAAGATCGTCAGTCGCACCGACACGACGCTGGTTGACGCCTACCTGAACCCAATCCTCCGCCAGTATGTCAGCCGACTCCGGAAGTCTCTCGGAACAAGTTCCCTGAAGATCATGACCTCAGCTGGCGGCCTGGTCGACGCCGACCGCTTCGTCGGCAAGGACAGTATCCTTTCGGGACCCGCCGGAGGCGTGATCGGTTTTTCTCGGGTCGCCGAACAAGCCGGGTTTGATCGTTCGATCGGATTCGACATGGGAGGCACCAGTACGGACGTCTCCCGGTACGACGGCAGCTACGAACGCGAATTTGAAACCACCAAGGCGGGAGTCCGCATCGTCTCACCAATGCTGGCAATCGAAACGGTCGCTGCCGGTGGTGGGAGCGTCTGTGATTTCGACGGCGTCAAGCTCGCCGTCGGCCCGGCCAGTGCCGGTGCCGACCCCGGTCCGGCCTGTTACGGTCGTGGCGGCCCCTTGACCGTCACCGACCTCAACGTCCATCTCGGACGAATCCTCCCGGACAGATTCCCGTTCCCGTTGGACACGCAGGCAGTCACCTCCCGCCTGGAATCGCTCTGCGACCGCATTGCCGAATCCCCAATGGGCCGACGCTACACGCCCACCGAACTCGCCGAGGGATTTCTCCAGATCGCGATCGCCAACATGGTTCGCGCCATCCGCAACATCTCAGTCGCTCGAGGTTACGACCCCTCCGACTATGTGCTGGTGACATTTGGTGGTGCTGGCGCCCAGCACGCCTGTGCCATTGCCAGGGAACTGGGCATTCGAGACGTCCTGGTCCACCCCTACGCCGGGATTCTCAGTGCCTACGGGATGGGCCTGGCCGATGTCAGGCGGTTTGCCCAGCAAAGCGTGTTGCGTCCTTACGATCCCCAGACAATCCAGGACCTCGAGAGCGTCTTTCAGGAACTGGAGGATGAGGCCACACGGGAGGTGCAGGACGAGGGGATCCCTGGTGATCGGATCGGAAAGCCACGACGAACCCTGGAAATCCGCTACCAGGGTGTCGAAGCAGCGATTCCCGTCCCCTGCCCCGAGACTGGAGACTACGCCGCCAGTTACAACGAACTTCACCAGCAACTCTACGGGTACACCCACGATGGCCGGCCACTGGAAATCACAGCGGCACGGGTGGAAGTTGTTGGCACCACGGCCGATCCACCGCTGGCAACGACTTCCCCGGTTTCCCGGACACCCGTGCCCGCACAGACCCAGGCGGTTGTCTTCGACGCGAAATCCCTGGACACCAACGTGTTCCTCCGAGAGGAACTCCGCCCGGGCGACGAGTTCACCGGACCAGCCATCATCTGCGAATCCACATCGACAGTCGTCATCGAACCGGGTTACACGGCCAGGATCACCGAACGCAACGAGGTGTTGATCCGCCAGGATTCCCAGGCCCGGGGGATTGCCAACGTCTCGACCGAGGCCGACCCCGTGATGCTGGAGATCTTCAACAATCTCTTCGCGTCGATCGCTGAACAGATGGGACTGACACTCCAAAAAACCAGCTTCTCGACCAACGTCAAGGAACGACTCGACTTCAGTTGTGCGATCTTTTCGGCCACCGGAGACCTGGTCGTCAACGCTCCGCATATCCCGGTACACCTCGGGGCAATGGGTGAAACAGTCAAACGGATCCTTTCGGACAATCCGGACATGTCGCCCGGCGACGTGTTCGTCACCAACGATCCCTACCGGGGTGGGTCCCATCTCCCGGATGTCACAGTGGTCACACCGGTTCATCATCACGAGGATGGACGGTTGCTGTTTTTCACCGCCAGCCGGGCTCATCACGCGGAGATTGGCGGCATCGTGCCCGGCAGCATGCCACCATTCTCCAGGAGTCTCGGAGACGAGGGGGTGCTGATCCGGAATTTCCGTCTGGTCGACCGGGGAGCATCCCGGGAAGACGCACTTCGAGAACTGCTCGCATCGGGACCGCATCCCAGCCGCAACGTGCCGGAAAACCTCGCAGATGTTTCGGCTCAAGTTGCGGCCAACAACAGCGGGGTCGTCCAACTCGGCCAGTTGGTCCAACGGTATTCGCTGGAAGTCGTTGCGGCCTACATGGGGCATATCCAGCAGGCGGCATCCGAGAAGATGCGACTGGCCCTGGGAGAAATCCCCGACGGGACTTACAACCGCACCGACCATCTCGACAACGGGTCACCGATCACGGTGTCGATCGCCATCGCCGGAGAAAACGCCGAGGTCGATTTCTCCGGCACCGGCCCCGTGATGGACTCCAATCTCAACGCCAATCGTGCCATCGTCACGGCCGCCTGCCTGTATGTCTTTCGCTGCCTCATCAACGAGGACATCCCACTCAACAGTGGCGTGCTGGAACCGGTCACGATCCGCCTGCCCGAGTGCCTGCTGAACCCACCCGAACACGAGGACCCCTCGCGGAGCGCCGCGGTGGTCGGCGGGAATGTCGAAACCAGCCAGCGGGTCGTCGACACACTGCTGGGTGCCCTGGGCGTGGCTGCAGCCAGCCAGGGGACGATGAACAATCTGACATTCGGTGACGAGACATTCGGATATTACGAGACGATTTGCGGGGGAGCGGGTGCGACGCCTGCCGCGGCCGGCACCGATGCGGTCCACACCCACATGACCAACACGAGATTGACTGATGTCGAGGTGATCGAACGGCGGTACCCGGTGCGGGTGCACGAGTTCTCGATCCGGACCGGATCCGGCGGGGCTGGTCGTTTTCCCGGCGGCAGCGGCATCGTCCGACGTATCGAGTTTCTGCGGCCGCTGTCCGTTTCGATCCTCTCGGAACGCCGTGGCCCGTCGGCCCCCTTCGGTCTCGACGGCGGAGAACCGGGGCAACTCGGGCAGAACCTGCTTCAGCCCTCTGGCACATCCGATCAGCAGGATCTCGGCGGCAAGGTCCAACTCGACGTCAACACCGGTGACGTGCTGACGATCCGAACCCCCGGTGGTGGTGGTGTTGGCCTGGCCGATGTCCCGGACGCCGGGAAGCGGTGACGTGACTGGCAAGCCGCCCGGAAGCCCCCTACCATACGCCTCGTTGACTCCCCTCCCCCGACTCATCACTCAGCTAGCGAGCACCAGATGACCGAAAATCGCCGCGGCGAAGTGGACCAGGCGCTGGAAGGCGTCGATTTCGAAACAACCGACTACCAGGTTGAACTCCAGACAACCCTGGGGCCAATCACGCTCGACCTCTGGCCAGACATCGCTCCCGGCCACTGTCGCAACCTGATCGGATTGACCAAGATCGGCTACTACGATGGCATCGTCTTTCATCGAGTGATCGCTGGCTTTGTCGCCCAGGTGGGCTGCCCGCAGGGCACCGGAACCGGTGGACCGGGATACACGATCGACGCCGAGTTCAACGACCGGCTGCACGAGGCCGGGGTCTTGTCGATGGCTCGCACCAGTGACCCCAACTCCGCCGGCAGCCAGGTGTTCCTCTGCCTGGACCGTGTCCCTCACCTGGACCGCCAGTACACCGCCTTCGGAAAGACGGCCGATGATCAGAGTCTCGAAACGCTGCTGACGATCGGGCGACTTGCCACCGATGGGCAAGATCGACCGCTCGAAGAGGTGCGAATCGAGTCGGGACGGGTCATCGAGTCGCCGCGTTGAGCACGTCGCCAACATGGACGACGCCACCGGTGACCACCCTGGCGCAGATGCCGCCGTGACCGTTCATGGCGTTGTAGCCACCGGTCCCGAGATTCAATTCCATCCGCTCGCACGGCTCGCACGGGCCAGTGCCCTCCAGAACCGTCTCTCCGAGTTGGAACGTCCGATCCTGCAATGCCAGCAGGTTGATGCCGCTGACAACGATGTTGCGACGCAGCAGCGCCGGGTCAATGGCATCTCGCCCCAACAGCGCCGCCACGGTCGCCAGGTGCTCGTGCTGGATCAGTGTCACCTGGCGGTCGGACTCACCGGAGACGGCATGGTGCTCGCCGTCGATTCCACTCCCGGGCTCCAACCGACACTCCGGGACAGACACGACATCCCGTGTCGGCTGATCCGCTCCACCGATCCACTCGACTCGCCCGGCACGAGGGAATTGTCCGTCCATCAGTAGCCCTCTCTTTCGCTGTCTCGAATCACGCAAATCACGCGAATCAAAAAACCGCCTGACCCGTCGGGCACATCCTAGACCGACAGTGCCTTCTGTGGAAGCAACACGCTCGCCAGTCGGGTTCCCACCCCGTTAGACTGTCCCCATGTCCGCCGAACCCGCTCCCGTACCCAAGACACCCGAGGACGTCCGACAAGCGTGTCGCGACGGCAACTGGACTGGTCACACCGCCGGCCTGGCTCCCGGTTACGCTCAGGCGAACCTGGTGATCCTGCCCACCGAGTACGCCGGCGACTTCCACACGTTCTGTCTCCGCAATCCCAAGCCGTGCCCACTGCTGGAGGTGACCCAACCGGGCATCCCGACCCCGGCCCGGATTGCCCCGTCGGCCGATATCCGTACCGACGTTCCCCGCTACCGCGTCTGGGAACACGGTGAGGCCGTCGATGAACCAACAGACGTTCTGTCGCTCTGGCGGGACGACCTGGTTGGCTTCCTGATCGGGTGCTCATTCACCTTCGAGGCGGCGTTGATGCGAGACGGGCTGGAGGTGCGTCACCAGGTCCGTGGGACCAATGTGCCCATGTTTCGCACGTCGATCGAATGTGAAGCGGTGGGTCCTTTCGCCGGAGAACTGGTGGTGTCGATGAGACCCTACAGCCCGGCCGACGTGGTGCGTGCCGTGGAAGTCACCTCGCAGTTTCCCCAGGTCCACGGATCCCCCATTCACGTGGGCCTGCCGGAACTCCTGGGAATTGACGATATCGCCCACCCGGACTTCGGTGACGCGGTTCCTGTCGGGGACGATGAACTGCCGGTTTTTTGGGCCTGTGGAGTCACACCCCAGGCGGTGCTGGAATCCGCACGAGTCCCCTTCGCGATCACTCACGCCCCCGGCTGCATGTTTGTCAGCGACGTCCGCGACGACCAACTCGAATCCGACGCCCCCTGATCGAGCCATCGGCATGGCCCCGGTGGCGTCCAACGCAATCCCCCGGCTCCTTCTCAGCGAGGCCGGAGTGCAGTTTCCCGGTCTTTTTTCCTCCGACACGTTTGAGAACCGGTATCGCCATCGGTAGGATGCGTGCATTAACCGCAGACTCGGGAGGCGAGTCCGTGTTTGGCAACTGTTGAGGAGAGTGAAGTCCATGCAGGACCGAAACGATCAAAAACGCAACGGGCCAGACTTCAGTCGTCGTGATTTTCTGAAGGGTTCAGCTGCTGCCGCGACCGCCACGGCGGTTGCCACGCAGGGCCCCGAGGAAGCGGCGGCCGCCAATCTGAAGNCCAACGTCTTCGCGGCGACCGCTCAAAACGTGACACTGAACGTCAACGGCAAGAATCACACCGTCAAGGTCGAGCCGCGGGTCACACTGCTGCACGTCCTGCGGAACAGTCTGAACCTGACCGGTTGCAAAGAGGTGGACGAACGGTCCGCCGACGGCGCCGACACGGTGATGATCGACGGCAAGGCTGTGCTCGCCGGTAGCCGCCTGGCCATCGAATGCGAGGGCAAAAAAATTCGCACCGTCGAATCCCTGCGGCAGGGCGACAAGGTTGACGAGGTCGTCTCGGGCTTCGTCAAACACGACGCCATGCAGTGCGGCTTCTGCACACCGGGCTTCGTGGTCGCCACACGGGTCTTTTTGGACAAGAACCCCAAGGCGTCTCTTGGTGACATCCAGAAGGGCCTGGGCGGCAATATCTGCCGTTGCGGTACCTACCAGGGCATCACGTCATGTGCCCTCGAGATCTCGAAGGGAGGCAAGTGAGCCATGGCAGAACGCAAAGTTGCCTGGAAAGCCCGCAAGGACAACTCCCTGATCGGGAGCGATATCACGCGGATCGACGGCATTGAAAAGGCCTCCGGACACGCCAAGTACGCTGCGGACATCAATTCGGCCGGCACCCTCTACGCCCGGTTGTTGACGTTCAAGGGCGGTGCTGCGGTCGTGAAGACCATCGACACGGCCGATGCCGAGAAGACTCCCGGTGTCCGCGCCGTGCACGTCTTCAACGGTGCCGGAAAGGAAGTCCGCTGGGATGGGACAATCGTGGCCGCGGTGGCTGCGGACACTCCCGAACAGGCCGAAGATGGCGTACGGGCCATCAAGGTCACCTACGAAACCAAGCCCCACTGGGTCGACGAGGAGGACCTCGCAGGTGCCACCAAGGCCATGCGGACCAAGCCACTTGGCGACAACTCGAAGGGCGAAGTGGATGCGGCTCTGAAAGCAGCCAAGCATGTCCACACGGGCTACTACGGGATCGCCACCATCTCGCACATGTGCCTGGAGCCACACGGTTCCCACTGCGAATGGGATGGTGAGGACAAGCTCAACGTCCACCTCTCGACGCAAAACGTCTCGGGCACTGGCGGTCAGTTTGCCGGTCCACTGGGNCTGGATGCCAGCAATGTCTCGATCACCTGCAACTACATTGGAGGTGGGTTCGGATCGAAGTTCGCTGCCGATGAATGGGGACTGGCCTGTGCCCAACTCTCCAAGAAGGCCGGAAAGCCGGTCCGGTTGATGCTGGATCGGGCCACGGAATTGAAGATCGCGGGCACCCGACCGAGTGGATTTGCCAAGGTCACAATTGCAGCCGATGCCGAAGGCAATATCACCGTCTGGGACAGCCACCACTGGGGCACCAGCGGAATCGCCGGCAGCACGATCGCGCTGGGGCAGTTGCCCTATTGCTTCGACGGCATTCCCAACCGCAACCGCAAGGCGACGGGAATCTCGACCAACACGGGCCCCAACCGGGCCTGGCGAGCGCCCCCGCACCCCCAGTTGTGTGCAGTCACCGACACGGTTATCGACGACCTGGCAGCCAAGATGGGTGCCGACAGCTACGACATCTTCCTGAAGAATCTCGACAAGACGAAGAAACCAGACGTCTACGCCGAGGAGATGAAGATTGGAGCGAAGCTGATCGACTGGAAGGCCAAGTGGCACGCCCATGGCAAGGGCGGCGGNGGAGCCCAGAAACGTGGGCTGGGCATGGCCCTGCACCAGTGGGGCGGCCGCGCCGGAGCCACGACCTGTACCGTCAAGGTGCACCCCGATGGGGCGGTCGAGACCTTCCTGGGCAGCCAGGACCTGGGTACCGGTACCCGCACCGTGATCGCGATCACGCTGGCCGANACATTCGGCCTGGGTGTCGCCGACGTGAAGGTCAACCTGGGGAACAACTCCTATCCCAAGGCCAACCCGTCAGGCGGTTCGATCACCGTCGGCGGTGTCACCGGGCCCCACCGGCGAGCCGGTCTCGAGGCCCTCTGGAAGATCTACGATCTGGTCGCCGCCAAGTACAAGGTGGCAGCCGATTCGCTCACGGCCAAGGGAGGCAAAATCCTCTCGGCCGGCAAGGCGGTCTGCACCTGGAAACAGGCCTGCGGACTGCTGGGTGCCATGCCGCTGGAAGTCCAGGGACAGGGCCCCAAGGCCGACGGCCTGACTTCCCAGGGTGTCGGAGGCATCCAGATGGCCGACGTGACCGTCGACATCGAAACCGGCATCGTCAAGATCAACGAACTGGTCGCCGTACAGGACTGCGGCCTGATCATCGATGAGTTGACCGCTCGCAGCCAGGTGTACGGCGGCCTGATCATGGGCATCGCTTATGCACTCTCGGAGGAACGCGTGATGGACAATCGCACCGGGCGATTCATCAACGCTGACCTGGAGAACTACAAGCTGCCACGGATCGGTGACATTGGCGAACTGAAAGTCCACATGTACCAGCCTGATAGCGAGTACGAGCGGGGCGTGGTGGGACTGGGAGAACCCCCGGTCATCTCCACCGGGGCCGCAATTTCCAACGCCGTTGCCAATGCGACCGGTGTGCGGGTCCCCGTCCAGCCGCTGACTCCTCAGCGAGTCCTTGAGGCTCTGAAAGGAGGTCAAGCATGAGACCTTTTGAATACGCACGACCGCAGACCGAGGGCGAGGCCCTGGATCTGCTCAACGACCACGACGCAAACACGGCCGTACTGGCCGGTGGAACCGATCTNGTCGCCCTGCTCCAGAGCGACCTGCAGGCTCCCGAACGCGTGGTGGATATCAAGCAGATCGAATCGATGCAGGGTGTCACCGCCGACGAGGACGGCATCCTGATCGGAGCCTTGACCACGCTCGAGGAAATCGCCGAGAGCCCCCTGCTGGCCGACTACCGGTCGTTGGGCGACGTGGTCAACGGTGTTCGAGCGATCCAGATCCAGCAAATGGGGACCATCGGTGGCGATCTGTGCCACCTGCCCAACTGCTGGTTCTACCGCAACGGTTACGGGCTGCTGGCTCTCGAGAACGGGGAATCGCTGGTCGCCGATGGCGACAATCGGTACCACGCCATCGTCGGCAACCAGGGTCCGGCCAAGTTTGTGAGTGCCGCACGTTTTGCACCGGCACTGATCGCATGGGGAGCCGACGTGAGGGTGATTGGGCCTGACCCCAACGCCAGCGAATGGTTGCCACTNGAGCACTTCTTCGTCACTCCCAAGATCGAAAGCCAGGGAGTCTCGGTTCTGAAGCCCGGTCAACTGATCTCGCACGTCCGTCTTCCGGCGGCCGCCGACCGGATCAGTTCGACATACGAGGTCCTGCAGATGGACGGTCTCGATTGGCCACTGGCCACCGCGGCTGCCACCATCGATCTCGATGGAAGCGTTGTCCGCGAGGCCAGCATCGTGATGGGGCACGTCGCCCCGATGCCCTGGGCCGCNCATGAAGCAGCCCAGTCACTGATCGGCCACGCAATCGATGAGGTCTCCGCCACGCGAGCCGGCGAGCTCGCCGTTGCCGGAGCAACTCCACTCNGAGACAACGCCTACAAGGTGCAACTGGCCAAGACGGCCGTCAAAAGAGCCGTTCTCTCGGCGGCCGAAATGCTGGAAGGAGGTCTGTAAGCCATGACCGAAGAACTTCACGTTCTCGAAAACACGACCACCCGTTGTCGTCAACTGCTCTCCAAGGGGCTCTACACCAATGCGGGCATGCCGCCGGGTGAAAAAGCCACCGGAGACGGCCACTTCTGGTGTGGAAAGACNCAGACGATCTTCGGACCCGATGACCGTCTCTGTGACGGTGAAAATTGCACGGATTCCACGCGAAGTTGTTACGAGGCCAGCTAGGCCCAAACGACAATTCGACTGAATTCTGACACCCCGCCGGATTCCAACACAGTGGATCCGGTGGGGTGTTTTCATTTTCCCCCTGATGCCACCACAACCGGCCGGGCCATGACCAACTCGGACTGCCCGGGGACGGTCTCCGAAGCGTCCCCCTCCCCTCATGCAGNCATGGCGTGGTGCCACGGGTCACGTTTTTCCCAGCATCACGTTGACGAGGTCGCTCAGCCGTGAGAGAATCTGTTGTTCAAACTGANAAATGATGACTTGGAGGATCACCGAAATGCGTCGACCTTGCTTGGCCCTCGCCCTGCTCTTCGTGTTTGCCACCACCGGACGAGCCGCGAACATCTCGGGCGAATACCTCGAAGCCCGCACCTGTGCCGTCTACACCGGCCCCTGCTTCGCCAACGCCGAGATGGGCCTGGCTGGCAAGGAAGCCCTGATGGCCTGGAAGATCGACAAGGGACAATGGAACGGCGTGGCTGTCGACGGCCTGGGTGCCGCCGTGATCGTCACGGCTGAGAACACGATCGGCTACGATGGAATCTTTCCGCTCCGAGCCGGCAAGATGAATGCCGTGATCCTGATCGACAAGAAGGCGACGCCCGAACAGCACGCCGCGCTGGTTGACTTCGTCAAGGACACCGCCAAGACCTACACCAAGAACGTGGTCAAGATCGAACGAACTCCGATCGAACTGAAAAACAACCACCTGACCAAGCAGGCCCGTTTCACCGCCGGCCGCATTGCCGANATCACGACCCGCGCCCTCAAAAAGAGCGACTGTGTTTGTACCAACGAGGTCGTGTATTACCTGCCGTTGACCAAGGTCGAGAACTTCAGCCCGGCCTTCAGNCTCAAGCTCTCCTACCAGGGCAAGGGACTCAACCGGCGATTCACCGACTTCGGCACACGCAGCGCATTCCTGGCGACCTTCCGTCGCTAGGCATCCAGCGA
This sequence comes from Planctomycetaceae bacterium, assembly GCA_002724415.1. Lineage (GTDB taxonomy): Bacteria > Planctomycetota > Planctomycetia > Planctomycetales > Planctomycetaceae > UBA8437. Next base: position 26,987 of record PBOU01000083.1, on the reverse strand, counting down.
GAGCCACTTGTGCAACAGGCAGTGTTCGGCAAAACAACCGAATTCTGCCTGTTTGTCATTTGTCACCGCCACCAGGTCCGGGTGACCGATGACTCATGCGCAACGACTGTTTACAATGAAAGTTGAACAACCCGTTCCCATTTTGCCCATGGAGCCTTTCACGGTGAAACGTGTCATCCTGCCCGCCGTACTGATTCTGAGCGTTCTCCTGGTCTCTTCGGGGATCCTCCTGGCAACCGCCGCAGCACCCGGCCACAAGCTGGGACGCACCAAGGCCTTGCCCAAGGGAGTTGGTCCCAAGGTCGCCGGCTTGATCGACAAGGCCGGCTACCAGGTCACCAGCCCCAAGGGGCCGGTTTGCAGCGTCTGGCTGGTCAAGGACGTGCCGGTCCGCGACAAGTTCAAGCCCACCCTGTCGATCAAGTATCCCTTCATCGCCGGACAGCTTGTGGGCCTGCTTCAAGTCCACGACAAGAATGGGTACACCGACTTCCGCGGGCAGGAACTGAAACCAGGCGTCTACACGCTGAGATATGGCCAACAGCCCGAGGACGGGAACCACGTCGGCACCAGCGAACTGGCTGACTTTCTGCTGGCACTCCCCGCAAAAATCGACCAGGACCCCAANCCGATTTTCGGTTTCGAGGACTTGTCAATGAAGAGTGCCAAGTCCGCCGGCGCCATTCATCCGGCGATCTTCTCGATGCTGCCTTCTGAAAAGCCGATCAAGACCGCATCGGTGACTCATGACGAGGATCACGACTTCTGGATCCTCAACGTTGCGGCCGCAGCCACCTCCAAGTCGAAGAAGGCCACCAAGGTCAACCTGCGGTTCATCGTGGTCGGTCGCACTCCGGAGTAGGCTCGTGAACCGCTCGGTCCACTTCCTCCTGTTGCTGCTCACCGGTGGACTGGTGAGCCTCCACGGCGACACCGTGCTTGCCGTTGCCCGACCGCGGCCGGGCAGCGAGGCTCGTCAACCGGCGTCGACAGCAAAAATCAAGAAGGAACTGTTTGCCGGTCGGGTCGTCATGCTCCGAGACGCTCTGAAACGCCGCGGGATCAAGAGCACCGACGAGTTCACGAAACTGGTGGTCCTCGAGAGAACAGATGGTGAATTGATCCCGATCGTTCCCGATTGGCGAGGACGGGCGTTTTACCAGGACAAGCGGCTNAGAAACCGGCCGGTGGAACTGGTGGGCTACCGACGCGACGGTGTCCCGTTCCTTCAGGTCTTGATGATCTTCACCATCGACCGTCCAAAATCGNCCGCCGGGACCAAAACAACCAACAAGGCCAAGCCGGCCAACGGAAAGACGCTCAGGCAGTACTTCGACTACTGGTGCGACATCTGCTCGATCCCGATGTACGAAATCAAGCAGTGCGAGTGCTGCCAGGGTCCGATCCGGATGAGATTTCAGCCCCGCAGCCTGCCGTCTTACCTCACGAATGAACCAAAAAACGGAGATCGGGCGAAGTGACCGGAACCGGAGGATTGCTCAACGACCGNGCGTGGAAACTGGCTGCGACGGTTCGCGACACCATCGACGACCTCCGCGGCACCGCTCGAACGCTTGACTGTGGTGCGACCATTCTCGACCTGGGGATCGANGTCCCCGGCGGACTCGAGGCCGGNCTCGCACTGGCCAGGCTCTGCCTGGCTGATCGAGGCCGCGTCTCCCTCACCACCGGCACCCAGCCGCTGGCGGGTTGGCCGTGCGTCGAGGTCTCAACCGATTCGCCATTGGCCGCCTGCCTGGCCAGCCAGTACGCCGGCTGGCAATTGAGCATCGATGATTTTTTCGGAATGGGATCGGGCCCGATGCGGGCGGCAGCGGGCCGAGAACCACTGTTCGAGGTGATCGGTTGTACCGAGACACCGGTGGCCTGCGTGGGAACCATCGAGTGTTCTCAATGGCCCGATGAACCGGTGGTGACATCGATCGCCGAAAAGACCGGGGTGGCAGCCGACCAGATCCTGCTAGCGGTCGCTCCCACGGCCAGCCAGGCCGGCACGGTGCAGGTCGTGGCTCGAAGCGTCGAAACCGCTTTGCACAAGTTGCACGAACTGGAATTCGACGTCTCCCGCGTCGTNTCAGGGTTTGGGAGTGCTCCACTGCCACCGGTCGCCGAGGACGACNTGTCGGGAATCGGTCGNACCAATGACGCGATCCTCTACGGCGGTACGGTCACTCTCTGGGTCACCGGCGATGACGAGTCCCTGGCAGAAATCGGACCGAGGGTCCCCTCTTCAGCCTCCGAGGCTCATGGACAACCATTTCTAACCGTCTTTGCCGAAGCCGGACATGACTTCTACCAGATCGACCCGCACCTGTTCAGCCCGGCGGTGATCCGGTTTCTCAACATCGATACCGGCCGAGTCCACAACTTCGGCCAGGTCGCTCCCGACATCCTCGTCGAAAGTTTTGGGATCTGACTCGATCGTCGCCCCACTCCAATCCCGTGTCCGGGACACCCTCGCGTGCGAATCGCCGTCCTCTGCAACCCCGGAAGCTGGTACCTGGACGACCTCGCCCGGGCCGCAACGCTCCACGGCCACCAGTGCATGGAGGTCCGTTTTCCTCAAATCACGGCAACCATGGCGGCCGGAACGATCACGGACACCGATGAGGTTGTCAACGATGTCGGCGGGCANCTCGCCGAGGCCGACGCGGTCATCGTCCGCACCATGCCACCCGGCTCGCTCGAGCAGGTCGTCTTCCGAATGGATGCCCTGGCCCGNCTGGAACATCTTGGGATCACCGTGATCAATTCTCCTCGTGCGATCGAATGCGCCGTCGACAAGTACCTTGCGACGGCGAGACTGCTCGCGGCTGGGATCCCCGTGCCTCCAACGGTGGTCTGCGAGAGTTCCGAATCGGCGCTCGCGGCATTCGAATCACTTGGCGGGGATGTTGTGGTCAAGCCAATTTTTGGTGCCGAGGGACGTGGAATCGTCCGGATCAGTGACCCGGAGTTGGCGTTGCGAACCTTCCGTACCCTCGAACGAATTGATGCCGTCTTGTACCTGCAGGCCTTCATCAATCACGGTGGTCACGACGACCGCGTGTTGTTGTTGGACGGAGAGGTCATCGGAGGGATGCGACGGCATTCACAAAACGATTTCCGCACCAACATCTCACAGCAGGGGCTGGCAGAATCCTGGATCCCCGGCACCGACGACATCCGACTGGCCCGGACCGCTGCAGCGGCAACGGGCACCTGCCTGGCCGGAGTCGACCTGATCACAACGCCTGACGGGCGAAGGCTGGTGCTGGAGGTCAACGCCGTGCCCGGCTGGCGGGCCTTCGCACGGGTCAATTCGATTGATGTCGCTGACCGGTTGGTCACCTGGATCGAATCTCGCTCCGGGCACTCGGTGGCGACGNCCGATTGAGTGCCTNCAGGTGAGGCCCCACCGCAGCAGCNACCTGCTGGTGGCTCTTGTAGGGAACGTAAACCATTCTCATCACGAACCCGTAGGCCTGGTCCACCCGGTAATCGGGGACGAACCACTGGAAATCCCAGGCGGGATTCGTCGGCCCGCCACCGGTCGGTGACTGCGCCATCCAGACACGATCCCGTGACCGGAAAACCTGTGCGAGGGCCATTCCGTGGCTGACACCGTAATACCACGGCGACGTGTAGGCGAACGGCGAGGGGTGGTTGACCANCGTCAGCGGAAAACCATCGACGATCTTTGGCAATCGGCCACCGACCGGTGCATGGGTACTCGTCACNCCGTGGGATGGCGGTAGCCATCGAATCCAGTTTTTCCTCCCGGCACCACCAACACGCTGTCCCTGGAAATGAATGGCCTTGTCCTGGGGACGGTCGATGTAACTGGCCCAGAACAGCCCAATGTATCCCTGCTTGAACGTCCTGGCCCGTGGGATGCATTCGAAGGTGTACTCGATCGAACCGTCATCGAGCAGTTGATAGCGACCGCAACTCTCCAGTTTCCAGTTCTTCGTTGGCGGTTGATACAACTCGACGGTCCGCCCATCAACCACCCGCAATTGCANGCTGGNCACCCTGGGTTCGAATTTTTCGGCCGACACCGCCAGCGTCCCGTCATGAATGTGCTCGTAATTCAGCCCCGCGTAAGGGGCCCGGAAGATATTGGCCGGACGGTTCTTGTGGGTCAATTGGGCAATCCCGTTGTATCCAGCACGGTGCTCCGACAGCAGAGCCCCGCCAGTCACCGCGGCATTGTCGACGATCACTGCGGTCACGTCGCCTTTTGTGAGAACCACATGGTGCGATTTGCTGGCCCGATAGGCGACACGTGGATTGGTCAGGCTGGTCACCCCGGGGGCCGAGAGTGGATGGGCAGCCCGTAGTGCCCCCGCTGACGAAGCCAGCACCGTCAGCACAACGAGTCCAAAACGTACCGAACAACACCCGGTCCCACTCTTCATCGGTTCTTCCTGTTACCCGCCTGTTCACTCCACTTCTTTGGGCATCCTACTCCCCACCTGACACCGGGCCAAGCCGGTCGATTCCCTAGTGGGACTCAATGCGTTAATCTCGGTCTGAGACGTCGAATCCGCTTCAAACGGACCTCCGCGATGGAACTCACCGATCTCACCACCGCCCTGGCACGCGAGATGCCCGAGGTCCTGCGCTGGGGAGGTGCCCTGGCGCGGCGCATCCGTGATTTCAACATCTCCTTGCCCGGCAAGACCTCTGGCAGCCACCTCACCGACGCTCTCACGCTGGCTGACATCGGCGTGCAAGAGATCCTCGTGGGCGCGCTACGGGATCGTGATCCCGTGTTCCGACTGGCCAGGATCGAAGCGGAAGAAGAAAACGGCGACCTGCACCTGTTTGCTGATGACGCCCCATGGACGATCGCGTTGGATCCGATCGATGGAACGCGGCAGTACCGTGACAAGACCGGTGACGGTTACGCGGTGATGCTCTCGCTGCGAACGCGAGACACGCTGCACTACTCGCTTGTCTACCTTCCCGAGATGGGTGAATCGGGAACGTGGGTCGAGGCGATTGGAGACACGATCCGCGTCGGACCAGACAACCCGCTGCAACCCGCTCGTGATGCACTCGATGCGATCACCCCGGTCAATCCCACGACTCGGCCCGATTCCCCACAGATCTACTTGATTGGCTTCCAGGAACACGATGCCGCACGGGCCGAGGATGTCACCTCGACGGGTCTCCAGGGTGTTGCTCCCGATGACATGCCTGGCAGCATCTATCCCCTGCTGGCCGACGGGCGTTTCGGTGGATCGTTGATCCATTCACCCAACATCTATGACTTCCCCGTCTCATTGCACATNGCGAGAATCCTGGGTGGCGACGCGGTCTGGGTCCACGATGGTCAGAGTGTCAATTTCGACGANNTGTGGATGGANNANCGAGCCGACATGCTGCGACTGCCCGGAATCGTCGCCTGCAGCGCCAACCACCAAACGCTCGAAACGCTGGTCAAATTGGCCAGCGAATGGAGCCGAGAGCGGTACGCCGACTGAGGCCCACTTGGGAGACAGGTGAGTTCAATGGCCGAGGTGATTGATATCAGAAACGGTGACGAGCAGGCCGTGGCCCGCGCCGTCACCCGCGCCGCCGAATTGGTCNCNGCAGGCGGATTGGTCGCCTTGCCCGATGAGGCCGGTTACCAGTTGATCGCCTCAACCTCTGCTCCCGATTCCGTTGACGCGCTGCTGCAATTTTCTCNTGAGGCCGATCATCTCGAACCGGTGGTCCTGGGNCAGGACGCCAGTAGCCTGCTGGAACTCGCACGGGGCCGGGACGCCCCCGGAGAGTTGACCAAGCGACTGGCCAATCGCTGTTGGCCAGCCCCGGTGGTCCTGGAACTTCCTCGCTCGCCGATCGGTGTCACGGCGACAGACCAACCGTCCTGGCAATGGGCCACGGATCGACAATTTCTGTGTGTGAAAGTTCCGGCCCACGAAGTGCCGCGTGGGCTGCTGGACCTCGTCGATTCACCACTCCTGGCCCGTCCATTGCCGGTCACCGAAACCGGGGACCTGGCGGCCGAGGCGACCGAATGGGCCGCGATCGTCCTCCAGGCCGGCCCGTCGCGTTACGGTGGCGGAGACACCAGAATCCGGATTGAGGGCGGGGACTGGGAAGTCACCCGGGAGGGCGCGGTCGGAACAGCCACCGTGGCCCGGATGGCCTGTCGGGTCGTGGTTTTCGTCTGCACCGGCAACACCTGCAGGTCACCAATGGCCGAGGCGTTGTTTCGCAAATTGCTGGCCCAACGGTTACAATGCCAAGAAGAAGAGTTGGTGAGTCGGGGTGTTCTCGTGGGTTCGGCCGGAGTGGCCGCCTACGGGGGAAGCCCGATTAGCCCGGAAGCGGCCGACAGTCTCAGGGAAAGGGGAATCGATTCCGCTTCGCACGTCAGTCAACCGCTGACCGCAGGGTTGGCGATCCAGGCAGATCACCTGGTGGCGATGACGCGAGGACACCGCGATTCGATCCTCAATGCCTGGCCTGACACCGCGTCCCGGCTCCGGCTCCTCGATCCAAACGGACTTGATATCGACGACCCGATTGGNGGGTCGCCGGNCGTCTACGCGGAATGTTGCCGGGAGATTGAAACTCGTCTTGAAACCCTGATCGACGAGTTCTTGGATTCCTCCCCCAATTGACCCGCGACGACGGCCCTGTCCACTTACCACCCGATTCACCTTTTGACAGATCCAACATGAAAATCGCCGTTGCCAGTGACCACCGCGGTTTTACAGTNAAGGGAATGGTGCTTGCACTCTTGTCCGAACTCGGACATGAGGGAGTCGACTGCGGCCCCGATTCCACCGACAGTGTCGACTACCCCGACTTCGCCGCTTCGGTCGCCGGTGCCGTCTCCGACGGAACCGCCGATCGCGGAATCCTGATCTGCGGCACCGGAATGGGAATGTGCATTGTCGCCAACAAATTCGCCGGAGTGCGAGCGGCCAACTGCCATGACGACCTGACGGCTGGCATGAGCCGACGGCACAACGACTCCAATGTCCTGTGCCTCTCGGCTGACCTGCTTGGAGATCGCTTGGTCAACCGAATGATCGAGATCTGGTTGGACACGGAATTCGAGGGTGGACGACACGCCCGACGGGTCGAGAAGATCACCGAACACGAACCTCAACAACAATCCGCACAGATCACCGAATAAGTGCCCGGGCCTCTTCACCCCCCCTCCCCCGATCAATTACAACTGAAGTGGCAACCGCCGGACCACACGACAGGGACGCAAACGCGAGCAAAACGGAGTTGAACAGCGATGGATCCAGCCACCTTGAAGTACTCCCAGAGCCACGAATGGCTCCATCTTGACGGGAACACGGCCACAATCGGGATCACCGATTTCGCCGTCAAAGCTCTGACCGATCTGGTGTATGTCGAATTGCCCGAGTTGGGCCGCACCCTGAACGCCGGAGAAATCTTCGGCGAGGTCGAAAGTGTCAAGGCGGTCAGCGACCTGTACGCTCCGATCGCCGGCGAAGTCATCGAGATCAACAGTGAATTGCCAGATGACCTCGATGCTCTCAGCGAGGATCCCTTCGGCCGGGGCTGGATGATCAAACTGACGGTCACTGACGATTCGGCGGCCGACGCCCTGCTGGACGAGCCCGGCTACCAGGCCCATTGCCAATCCGCTGGCCACTGAACACCACGTCGAACACCGCCCCCCACCGAGACGACTCGTGGCCTATCTCTTCAACACGCCTGACGACATCCGGGAGATGCTCGGAGCGATCGGAGTCGACTCGATCGACGAATTCTTCGACCAGATTCCGGGGCACCTGCAACTCGACCAGCCCCTGAACCTTCCTGGCGGGCTGTCGGAACCTGAACTCGAAAGCCATCTCCGTGAACTGGCCGCCGCCAACAAAGGCACCTCCTCGCGTGTTTGCCTGATGGGTGGCGGAGTCTACGACCATTTCATCCCGGCCGCAGTCGACGAGGTGGCATCGCGAGGTGAGTTCTACACCGCCTACACGCCATACCAGGCCGAGGCGAGCCAGGGCAGCCTCCAGGTGTTCTTCGAATTCCAGACCTTGATCTGCCAACTGACCGGCATGGATGTCTCCAACGCCAGCCTCTACGAAGGCGGCACCGCCGTCAGTGAAGCGGTTTTCATGTCAATGCGGGTCACGCGACGTCACTCCCGTGTCGTCGTCCTGGGATCACTTCATCCCGAGTACCAGCAGATTCTCGAAACCTATCTCGGAAATCTCTCCTGCCAACTCGATGTCATCGCCACGCCCGACGGGGCGGCCGATATCGAGGTGGTTCGAGATGCACTCGACGAAGAGACCAGTTGCCTGGTGATACAGCAACCCAATGTTTTTGGGACTCTCGAAGACGTTGAATCACTTTGCGAAGCGGCTCACGAGGTCGGGGCACTGGCGATCGTCAACTTTGATCCCATCAGCCTCGGGCTGCTCAAATCACCGGCCGCCTGTGGTGCCGACATCGCGGTGGCGGAAGGGCAGTCGCTGGGCATTCCGGCGCAATACGGTGGACCGTTCCTGGGCATCCTCGCCTGCAAGCAGCAATTCGTCCGACAAATGCCCGGCCGGTTGATCGGGCAGACGGTTGATCGCAACGGAGAGCGGTGCTTCGTGCTCAATCTCCAGGCTCGCGAACAGCATATCCGTCGCGAAAAAGCCACATCCAACATCTGCACCAACCAGGGACTGCTCGCCCTGCGGGCCACGGTCTACCTGTCTCTGCTTGGACGCCAGGGACTCGCGGAGGTCGCTGAACTGTGTTGCCGCAAGGCACACTATGCGGCGCAGCGACTCAGCGAACTCCCCGACTTGGAACTGATGTTCGCAAGTCCCTTCTTCAAGGAATTCACCCTGAGGCATCACGGTGACTCAAACCAACTCATTGACCGGGCTGCCGCTGCTGGCTTCGATCTCGGCCCCGCCCTGGGAAGATTTCCCCGGCTCCGAGAATCTCTCGGTGATGCCGCCGACCAGGCGGTGCTTGTCGCGGTGACCGAACAACGAACTCGCGAAGAAATTGATCGACTCGTCGATGCACTCGCCGCAACTCCCTCGGCACCCACAACTCCGGAAGCTCTCAGCAAGCCCGCCTGACACCATGCGAAACACACTCGCCACCGAACTCCTGTTCGACCTGTCTCAACCGGGACGCCGTGCCGCCTGCTACCCCGAGTCGGATGTTCCACGGCAGTCAATTGACGAATTGATCCCATCGCACCACCGCGATGACAGTGACGGACCGGCATTGCCCGAGTTGACCGAGCCGGATGTGATCCGCCACTTCCTCAATCTTTCCACCCTCAACATGTCCGTCGACACCCACTTCTACCCGCTGGGAAGTTGTACGATGAAGTACAACCCCAAGCGACACGAGCGGATGTCTCGATTGCCCGGGCTGGTCGACCTGCACCCCTACCAGAGACTCGACGACCAGCAGGGAATGCTCCGATTGCTTCACGACATGCAGGAGATGCTGGGCGAAATCGCCGGACTGCCCGCGGTGTCCCTGCAACCAGCCGCCGGTGCGCAGGGAGAATTGGCCGCGCTTCTGGTTGCATCGGCCTGGTTCCGCTCGCAGAAGGAAAACCGCACCCGCGTTCTGTTTCCGTCCAGTGCCCACGGCACCAACCCGGCCAGTGCAGCGATCGCCGGATTCGAGTGCGTCCAGTTAGAGAACAGCCCCGGAGGACTTGTCGACCTCGATGAACTCAGCGCCAAGCTCGACGACCAAACCGCGGTTTTCATGATCACCAACCCCAATACGCTCGGGTTGTTCGAAACACAGATCGAAGACATCGCGGCACGAGTCCATGATGCCGGTGGACTGGTGTACATCGATGGGGCCAATATGAACGCGATCATGGGCGTCACCCGGCCGGGAGACTTCGGTGGCGACATGATGCATTACAACGTACACAAGACCTTCACCGGTCCCCACGGAGGCGGGGGGCCAGGAGCAGGTCCCATCGCGGTCCGCGAGGACCTCGCCGAATTCCTGCCAGGCCCGATCGTCACTCGTACAACCGACGAAAACGGCCAGCCCCGCTTCGAACTCACCACGCCCGACCGCTCGATCGGACGTGTTCGCAGCCACTTCGGTAACGTGGGAATTCTACTGCGCGGCTATTGCTATCTCAGGACACTCGGCCGGGACGGCGTCCGTGAGGTGGCCCGCCACGCGGTACTGAATGCCAATTACCTCAAGAGCCTGCTCACGAACGTTCTCCCGGTGCCCTTTGGTGATCACTGCATGCACGAGTTCGTTGGCACCGCATCCAACTTGAAAGACGAACGCGGCATCTCCGCGATGGATATTGCCAAGCGATTGCTGGACTTTGGCTTCCACGCTCCCACGATCTATTTCCCGCTCGTGGTCGCCGAAGCGATGATGATCGAACCAACCGAAACTGAATCGAAGGCCACGCTGGATTCCTTCGCGGCGGCCCTGCACGAGATCGCCAACGAGGACCCCGAGTTTCTTCATCTCGCGCCGCATGCGACACCAGCCAGCCGCCCGGACGATGTGCAGGCCGCCCGCAAACCAGTGCTGGCCTGGTCCCCCTCCGACGACAATGACAGTTGATGGCTGCAATTGCTCCGCCCTGCCGGATCGTCGAATTCGGAGTTGCACACACCGGCCAGTGGAATATGGCGTGTGACGAATGGCTGCTGGAATCTGTCCTCGACGGTGGCCCAGCTACGATTCGGGTCTACGCCTGGTCTCGCCCCACCGTGTCACTGGGTTACTTCCAGCAACCCGAGGATGTCGCCTCCAATCCTCGACTTGCTGGAATCGATCACGTTCGACGGCTCTCGGGTGGGGGGGCCATCGTTCACGAGCACGAATGGACTTACTCGTGTGTCGTCCCTCCCGGTGACACCGCGAACATCCCCGGTGATCGGCTTTATGCGCGAATCCACCAAGCCCTGATTGACGAAATCAAGGCAACAACGAGCCACGACATCCCCCAACTGCGACTCCGGGGGCAGACCCCAAGCGACACGCAATCGCCCGCGCTGTGTTTTTCTCGCACCGCAGCCGACGACGTCGTCCACGACGGACACAAGGTCATTGGCAGCGCCCAACGACGAAGGCGTGGTGGCATCCTCCAACACGGCAGCCTCTTGCTGAAACGGTCCTCGCACGCCCCCGATTTCCCGGGTCTGTTTGATCTCATCCCCAGCCTGGCCCTACCCGGCAACTTTTCCGAGCTGATGGCCCGAGCCATTGCATCCACTCTCCAATGGACTGCCACTGTCACGCCACTCTCGGACAGCGAAAAAACCGGCATCGAACAACTCGTGGCCCAACAATCGATGCGATCTCCACGGACATCGAGATGATGGAGCCCATTCCTTCTCCGAGAACGCAATACAACGGCAAAACTCCAATTTCGTTGACTTTCTCGTGTTAGCCAAGTAACGTGCATTCGTGGGCATCATCCTTTCTCCCCCACAATTTTTCCACGACTGTTCGGCAGTTTTGTTTTGGCTTTTCCTTTCGTGAGAAGCCGGATTGGCGAGTCTTTCGACTGGCGGCGCTTTAATTTTCAATCTCTTCGATTCATGCTTCCGCCCTGCAAGTAAACGGATTTCGGTACAACTTTGGGTCATATGAAGAGTCGGAAACTGAAAGACCTTCGATTGATCATCTTGGGGGGGAGTCGTTGGAATGTTGTGTGCTGAGCTAAGAGCTGTCGGTGGGCGGCATGATGGAAAACTGATCCCGCTGGAAATGGATCGAAAGTTCCTGATTGGTCGTGAGCAGGATTGCCATCTCCGGCCAAATGGTGAGTCGGTCAGTAGGCACCATTGTTGCTTCACACTCGACGAATACTGCCTGAGATTGCGGGACCTGGGAAGCACCAACGGCACACTCCTCAATGGAACGGCCATCACCGGCCAGGTTCAACTCAGCCAGGGTGACCGGGTGACCGTCGGCCCCCTGGAATTCGAGATCCTGCTTCGGGAAAGCAGTGAAGACGAGACCGAGGAGACGGTCGGCCCGGAGACCGAAGAGGACAGCGACACACCAGCCGAAGCCGTGGAATCCAACGTTGTCCTCGACGACGAACTCGGTGACGAGGAACCCGGTTCAGACGAAACGATGATCAACCTGCCCGTCGATGACGGCGTCGAGACACTTGAAACGGCTGCCGATACCGCAATGCTCTCCGACGACACGACCGTCATCCCATCCGAGCAGCAGCAGCAACAACTGCAGCAACAACTGCAGCAGCAGCAGCAGCAGCAGCAGCAGCAGCAGCAGCAGCAACAACAACTGCAGCAGCAACAACTGCAGCAGCAACAGCAATTGGCAATGCAGCAACAAATGGCCATGCAGCAGCACATGGCCATGCAGCAACAGTTGGCCATGCAACAGCAAATGCCGTTCGTTCAACAACCCGGAATGATGCCGCCGCCCGGATTCGCTCCACAGGTGCCCCAGGCTCCGATTGAAATGCCCGCAGCGCAACCCGAAGTTCCTGCAATGCCGACCGGCAATGTGTCCGATGTGACCTTGCCCGATCCCGCCACGACCGGAGCAAAAGATCCCGAACCGGTCGCGAAACCAGACAATTCAACAGAGGGTGATGAAACGCCAAAGGCCGAGGAAAATCCCTCCAACATGGCCGAAGACATCATCAAGCAGTACATGCATCGCCGACCGTCGACCGGATCGTGATTTGCCGACACGCTCTCCGGTTTCGAGACCGACTTCACGAATCAGATTGACCGCCGGCCCAACGAAACCGGAAAGGCCATTGTGACCGACTCAAATGAACATCAGCGTCGTTACCGTGAGTTTCTCGACCTGCTGCCGCTGACCCTGGAGGTCGCTGGACTGCCACGCAGCGAACCCGGGCGGTACTACACCGAAGACCAACTCGAAAGCCGTCTGATCACTCTACGGCACGCCTACCGGTTTTCACGACAGGTCGCTCGAGAGTGTATCCAGAAATAGCCGCATTCGTGGCTGGCTCCACAAGCCTGGCCACGGCGGCCCGTCTGACGTAACCGGTATGATCTGCCGAAGCCGTCGACGCCGCACGGCTGCTACAGACGCGAAACCGTCCGCTTGAGTGTAGTTCTCCGGGGAAACTGGTCGATCCCTGTCGAGGTGTCGCGTCGGTCTGGTTGAAAGAGACCGACGACCTCCACAGCCGTCCTTTCCCACCGGATTCACTCCCATGACGACTTCCGATCACGCGCCACAAGAAACTCACCGAGTCGATTCGAAGCACGAACCCACCGTTCGCCGCGGTCGGAACAAAGTGGAACGTCGCCGACATATCGATCCGACGACGTGTGAACGTGACTACGATCAACAAGAGATCGAGTTCATGACGGCGATGGATGACTACAAGCGACGCAGTGGTCGCCAGTTCCCCACCTGGAGCGAGGTACTGGAAGTCATGCGAAGCCTCGGCTACCGCAAGGTGGCAGCCCCGTGCGAAATCAAGCTGTAACAGCAGAATCACGACCAAACGTCATGATCGTGATGTCGTCGTTCTGCTCGCGCCCATCCGCGAACTTTCGCACGTCGGCCAGCAACGCCTGGCCCAGTTGGTCGGCCTGCCGTGGCCCCGCCAGCAGGAAGTCACGCATCCGTTCCAGGGTGTAGAGTTCTCCGGCCGGGTTCATGGCCTCATCAACACCGTCGGTGAAGATCACGACGATCTCGCCCTCGGCAATCGGCCGTTCGACAACCTCAAACGGGAAATCCTCCATCACGCCGATCGGCAATCCCACGCTCGCGGTATCAAATTCCTCGATTGTCCCGGCAGGAGTCACAATCATCGGGGACATGTGGCCACCATTGATCAGAGTGAGGTGGTTCTCGACGGGATCAATAATCGCCAGTACGAATGTCACGAATCGGCCTTCGACGGCATTGGCACACATGTGGTTGTTGATCGCGGCCACGGCTTCCTCAATCGATGTTGCGAAAGCCATCGTGTTCTGAACACAACTGGAAATTCGCGACATAATCAGTGCACCGGGAACTCCCTTTCCGGCCACGTCGCCGAAGGCCAGGCAAATCTTGCCATCCGCCAACTCCAACGCATCGTAGTAGTCACCGCCAACAGCCTGGGCGGCATCGTAGGAGGCAAAAAACGAGTATCCCTCAGCCTCTGGCAGCGTCTCGGGCAACAGCGCCTCCTGGACGCCTCGAGCAATGTCGAGTTCACTGTCCTGCTTCTGCTTGGCAGCGAACGTCGCCATGAGCCGGGCCGAGTCGAAACTCAATGCCGCTTGCCCCGCAACTGCCTGAAGGAGTTCGAGATCGTCGTTGTTGAACTGGTTGACCGGATTCTGTGTGTCCAGGTTGATCACCCCCATCACCTCGCCATCGATACCCAGCATCGGCACACACATCATGGATCGAATCGCGAGATTCGAGATTGATTGGCTTGCCGCAAACTGGGAATCGCTGGACGCATCAGCTGACAACAATCCGGCTCGATCTTCGACGACTTTTTTGACAACGGTGCGGCTGAGGGTCACCGTTGCATCTTCAGATTCTCGCCTGTGTTTCATTGCCCGTGGAACCAGTTCCCCCTGGTCGGTGTCTCGAAGCAGAACACATCCTCGATCCGCCTGTGTGAAAATACCAAACAGTGTATCGAGCACCTTTGGCAACAACGACTCGACGTCGACCGCTCCGGCCAGTGCCCGGCTGATCTCCAGCACTCCTTTCAATTTCTCCTCAGGCCGCACCCCCAACGCGCCAAAGCCATCACCGGTTTCGACCGACGACATGATCGTGGCGTCGTCGGCGTCGTCCAGCGACACGCCCACCATCGTGCTCCCGATATCCCCCGAGGCACCGTCCCCGTCCTCGAACCGCATCAACACCGGCCCCAGCTTGATGCGATCCCGGTTCTCCAGTGGCGTCGCTTTTTCGATGACCTGGCCGTTGACCGATGTCCCGTTGCCGCTCCCAAGATCCTCGATCGCGTACCCACCATCCTGCATGAACATTCGGGCGTGTCGACGGGACACCGCGTTGGACTCCAATTGCACACCACAGTCGGGATGACGGCCGATCAAGACTTCCTGGCCATCCAACGTGTGCGGGACCGCCTGTCCTCCCTGAAGCAACACCAATACCGCCATCGTCAACCAACTCCTTATGGGAATCGTCCTGTTCAGGACACTCCACCGAACACCGTTTCCACATTGCCGCGCAGAACCTGCCGTCCCAGGTCCAGTGCACGGGTTTCACTCCAAGCCTGTCCAATGACAAAATCCATCGCCAGAACCCTCGCGAGAATTCGACGATACATCCGGAACTTCGGCAACGCGAATTCCAGCTTGTACATGTCGCTATAATAGCCGATCTGCTTGTGACGTGGGACAGCCTGCAAACGACTTCGACAGTCCGTCTCGATGTAGGCCGGGATATTCGAATACCACCAGTGACCATTGGTCACCACGTTGGGAAAAATCCAACTGTAACTGACCAGTTCCTGATTGCTGGTAGACGACAAGACCGATACCGGGAAAGTCACACCTGGGAAGGCACTGAACAATTCGCCATACTGCTTCAACGACGTCCGCTTGTCGAACAAGTCCTGGCCCTGGAACACTCCATCGGGATAAACCCGCCGATTGACACCGATCATCAGGTCAAANGGGAGATCGAAATCGGCACACGCCTGTGACAACGTCCAAAACACCATTCTCGACACCGCTGTGGCCTCGTCACAGGTCCACTCCGTGTCACCATCGATTCGCGACANCGCCGCATCTGCAGCNACGGAATCCGGCTTTTCTGGTGTGAAGTCCGGGGGCAGGGAGATCGCACACGCCCTGGCACCGTGCGACGTGAAGTGCTCGAACAAGACAGCGAGTCCTGTTCTCAACGACGACGAATCCGACAGGGCAACGCCCGTCGATTTTTCNAATCGCTCGCGGGTCGTCTGGCGATCGAGGTGAAACACCAGGTCGTCAGTCCGCAAACACGGTACGTAACGGCTTGTATCGAATCCGTCGAGCGGATCATCAAAGTCGTTGGTGAGGTAAACCTGTTCGAGGGCACTCTTCTCGAGAACAGTGTTCTCCCAATCCTCCGACGCCATGGTCTCCAATGCCGCATCGTACACCGATTCCCAGTTGGCTGCTCCGATCCGATCCCCATCAAACCCGAAAAACTCACGACACATTTCCACCAACCAACTCACCTGGACGGTGTTGTCCAGATGATCGAGAAACGGAGCCAGCCGGCCAACCAATTCGCGAGGCTCCAGCCCCGGCTCTTCGATTTGCTCTCGGGGCAAGCCGGCCGAATGCGCCAACTCGGTGTAATAGTGGTACCCGAGAATATCTGCCAGCGTGGTGGAGGCTGCCGCATGCGGATTGATGTGCGTGTGCGGATCAATCAGGGGCAGTTGCTCGAGTTCNTCAAACAGCCTCTGGTGCAATTGTTCGCTCATGACTCGGTTCTCAGACAACACCTCGATGTGACAGCCGACCGGGTGATGCCAGGGCTTCCGGTTGCAGAAACTGACACAAAAAAGCGACGGCCGCCATTTGGACCGTGGCGGCCGTCGCGGAACAATCAATCGCCTCTCGTGGGACGCTCGTTCCGAAAAACGATTTACGGACTGAAGGCCTTGACCAGCTTTNCATTTTTTCCGTTCCAGAGTCGAACGACGCCATCCTCACCTCCAGCCACGACAATTGACTCGTCGCGACTCGACGCTGCCGCGTACATGAAGTCGGTTCCACCACTGAAGCTGCGGTAGTTCTGCCCGTTGCCAATCTTGTGGTATCGAACCGATTTGTCTCCACCACAACTGATGACGTTCTCACCAATTCCGACAAACCGCAGCGAGGTGACTTGTTTCGAATAACCGCCAATCGTTCGCCGTTGTTCGCCGGTATCAACGTTCCAGACCTTGATCACATTGTCAGCACCAGCACTGGCAATCGACGTGTTGTCAGCCTTCCAACTGACATCCAGCACGTGGTGTGTGTGTCCCTCGAAGCTGCGAATGTGCTTGCCACTGGCAACTTCAAAGATCTTGACAAACTTGTCCGCCGCCCCGGAGAGCAACTTGGTGCCATCCCGTGAAAACTCGGCACCGAAGACCGTATCACTGTGAGCGTCCTTGATTTCCTTGATCAGGGTTTTCTTGGCAACGTCCCAGATCATCAGTTCGCCACTTCGCGAAGGATCTCCACCGCCAGTCACCAACTTGGTGCCGTCGTGACTGAAATCGACGGACAGCACGCGGCTGACAAATGGCGATTCACCAAGCTCCATGGGCTTGTCGGCCTTCGGGCCCAATTGTCCGGCAAGAGACCATCGGGGGGAAATATCCCACGCGACCGACAACTTGTCAGCACCACCGGAAAGAACCAATCCCGAAGGAGAGACCGACAGCGCCGTGATCGCGCCGCTGTGTCCAGCGACCATTTCAACGGCCTGTCCAGCCGCTGCATACCAGACGTGTATCTTGTGGTCTGCGCCACCGGTCAGCAGCAATTCGCCATCCGGTGAAAACGCAACGACGGCAATCGACTTTTCTCCGGTCTTGACCGCGGCTGTCGCCTTGGTCACGGCCGTGTCAGCAGTTTTCTGCTGCCCATCTCTGGCCGCCTTGTCCGCATTGGCCGTCTTCAGCGCGGCCTGGGCATCTGCCGAGGCCTTTTCAGCCAATTTCTGAGTCCGATCAGCTGAAGCCTGGGCATCGGTGACCTTCTTCAATTCGGCCATCTGCTTGGCTGTTTCCTTCTCGGTATCGTCCTTGGCCTTCTTTGTCGTGTCATTCTTGGCCTGGGCCGCTTTGCTGGCCGCATCAGCCTTGGTCTTGGCTTCCGCGGCAGCCTTGGCAGCCGCAGCAGCATCGGTCGATTTCTTCGTGGCCGCATCCGAAGCTTTCTTGGCATCAGTTGCTGCCTTGGCCGCATCAGCTGCCGCCTTGTCGGCCTTGGCCTTTGCGTCGGTAGCCGCCTTGACCGCAGCGGCTGCCTTTTTCTTGGCCGCATCGTCAGCAGCCTTCTTGGCCGCTTCCTGTGCTTCTGTCAGCTTCTTGGCCGAGTCCGCGGCTGCCTTTTTGGCGGTCTCGGACGTCTTGGCCGCAGCGGCCGATTTCTTGGTTTCCGCATCGGCTGCTTTCTTGGCAGCATCCGCAGCGGTCTTCAAATCGGTCGCCTTCTTGGCGGCGTCGACGGCCGCTTTCTTGGCGGCCACCAGTGCCTTCGCGGCCCCGTCAAAGGCTTTCGCGGCTGCATCACTCTTGGTCTTGGCCGCAGCGAATTTCGGTTTCTGTTCGGTCACTTTCTTGTCCGCAGCCGTCTTGGCCGTCTTGGCCGTCTTGGCCGCGGTCGCACGNTCCTTGGCCGTCTTGTCGGCCGCCTTCTGTTTGCCGTCGGCCACCCCCACCAACTGCTTGGCGACGCTCTGTTCTTCGGTCACGCTGGCCAATGAACGAACGAGTTCCAAATCGCCCTTCATCTCGGCCAGTTGCTTTCCGGCCATATCGTAGAGCCGGGCAAAGTTTCCAGCTGCGGCGGCAATCGCTCCTCCATCGGGGCGGACCGCGACGTCTGTCACCGGTGACCCCACGTTGATGCTTCGGACCTGGTTTCCCTTGGTCACATCGAAGATCCGCACGGTGTTGTCACCGCTGGAGGTGGCAATCTGTGTTCCGGCCGGAAGGATCAACGCCACTCCGGTAACCGGCTTTGTGTGCCCCTTGATCTCCAACACTGGTTTTGGACCAGCGTTTTCAGCTTTCTTATCATCCTTTTTGGCGTCGGCTTTTTTCTCGGCCGGTTTGGGCGCCACCGTTGTCCAGACTCGAACAAGATTGTCGGCATGGGCCGACACCAGGCGGGCACCGTCCTTGGTGAAAGCCACGTCGTTGACAGCGGCCGGGGTGGCGATCTGTCGGGCACTGCTGCCGTCGGCAACCTTCCAGACACGGACAGTCTTGTCCTGGCTTCCGGAGACCAGCTGGCCACTGGACGTCACGAGCTTGGCGAATTCCGCCTGTGCTGTCTTTGCGGCCGCGAGAGCCGTCTTGGCAGCGTCAANTGCTTTCACGGCCGCCGTAGCNGCATCCGTCCGCTTCTTTTTCTCNGCGGCAATTGCCTCACCCTTCAACTTCAGCGCCTTCGGATCGAAGGACTTCACCGCTTCCTCAGCGGCTCCCTGATTCGTCACAGCCGTCGCCAGGGCGGCCTCGGCTGCCGTTGCCACAGCGTCCAGCCGTGATCGTTCCACCGGATGGGGGAAAAANGCCAGCCCGCTGACTGCAGCGGTGTGCCCCTTGAGTTCTCGAACCACCTTGCCATCTNCGAGGTTGATCAGGCGAATGACGTTGCCACCATTGGCCACGGCAGCAGTTTTTCCATCGGCACTGACGGCCGAAGCTGTCACGGCCGCGGGGCCAGCCAACTTCGAGGTCTGGCGAGAAGCGTCCCGTTTCCACAACTTGACGACCCGATAACCACCGGTCGCCAGCATGTCCCCGGAAGGGCTAAATGCCATCGAGTGAACGAAATCGCGATGGGCGGCTCCGCCCGGATACATGGCCTTGTCCTGGAACTTGATCGCCGCCAGGTTCGGGTCAATCAACTGAGTGACCTTCTTGCCCAGTGTCGTGTCGTAGATTTCGACCTGGTTGGCACGGCCAGCTGCAGCGAACCGATTCCAAGGCGAGATGGCTACGCTGTAGACGGCCTTGGCCGAATCCGGCAACGGGGCAAACTGCAGCATCTGCTTTGAACCACCGGAACCGCCCAAGGCACCTTCGAGAATCCACTGCCGCAACAACCCCAGTTCACGCGGGGTCAATGCCTTGGCGTCCTGGTTGTTGGGCAACGGTGGCATATGAGGCTTCTTCTGCCGTGTTGCCACCAGGTACAGCAGGCTCTTGTCCGGCTGCTTGGCGACGACCGATGCCCCACGTTTGCCTCCCTTGAGGATGTCCTTGATTTCCTCGAGAACCAATTTGCCCTCGTTGATCGCCACGTTGTGGCAGGCGATACAATTCTGTTCCAACACCGGATAAATATCTCGTTGGAAATCAACCGGCCGCCCGAGCTTGACCGCCTCGGGTTTGATCCCCGTGGTCTTCTCGGACTTGGTATCGGCGGCGTTGGCCACCAGCAACGAATCGGCAACCAGAAGGCCNCCGGCAATCGCCAGGCAAATCAGTGAACGCGAGAGAATCATACGCATGGCAATGCCCCCAGATTTGGCTTGCTGTGAATCGTGTCGTGAAGTTTGAACGTGTCGAGTACGACTACTTGGCCACCTTGATTGTGATTGGTTGGTCCACCAGTGCTTCGCGGCCGTCGTACTGCATCTTGGCCCGCACCACCATGTTGGCCAGGCCGCCCTCGGTGGCCTTCGGTCCCGCGGCAATCGAGAGCACGCCCTCGGTCTTGTCGGCCGCAATGGTGACCGGGGCCGCCTTCAGGTCCGCGATGCCCTGTGGCACTGGCAGGCTGAGTGTCACGGGGCCAGTGAAACCATTGGCACGNGTGACCGTCACTTTGACGTCGAGCTTGGCNCCACGCTTCAGATTGCCGCCACCNGGAACCTCGGCTTTCAGCGTCGCCGGGTTGCTGCGAATACTGATGATGATNGGTCCCGACGGCGGAAATGCATTCACGTTCTTGGCTTTCGCGGCTGCTGTCGCCGCCGTGACTTCCTTGTCCGCAGCGGTCTTGGCGGCCTTTGCCGCCTTGTCCTTGTCAGTCGCCGTCTTGGCCGTCGCGTCGGCCTTGACCTTCGCCGCGGCCGCAACGTCAGAGGCTTTCTTGGCATCCGCTGCCGTCTTGTCGGCCTTCGCTTTTGCCGCGATTGCCACCTTCACCGCATCCGCGGCCTTCTTGGCAGCAGCCTGAGCAGCGGTCAACTTCTTGGCCGCATCGGCGGCCAGCTTGTTTGCAGCGTCACTGGCGTTCTTGGCAGCGGCAGCAGCCTTGTCGGCCTTCGCCTTGGCCTCCGTTGCCGTCTTGACCAGTTCGGCGGCTTTCTTCTTGGCAGCGTCGTCGGCCGCCTTCTTGGCAGCCGCCTGGGCATCGGTCAGTGCCTTTGCCGCATCGGTCGCCGTTTTGGTCGCGGCCTCATTTGCTTTCTTCGCGTCGGCAGCTGCCTTGTCGGCTTTCGCCTTGGCATCGGTCGCAGACTTCGATTCCGCGTCAGCCTTCTTCGCAGCCGCCTGAGCGGTGGTCAGTTTCTTTGCCACATCGGCTGCCAGCTTGG
This sequence comes from Planctomycetaceae bacterium, assembly GCA_002724415.1. Taxonomy (GTDB): domain Bacteria; phylum Planctomycetota; class Planctomycetia; order Planctomycetales; family Planctomycetaceae; genus UBA8437. Next base: position 5,753 of record PBOU01000083.1, on the reverse strand, counting down.
TGGCTGCATCGGAAGCCTTCTTGGTGTCAGCGGCAACCTTGTCTGTCTTCGTCTTTGCGGCAACGGCAGTCTTCAGTTCAGCCGCAGCCGCNTTGGCCANCTCGCCAGCCTTGGTCTGAACCCCCTTGGCACGCTCGACCCGGAATGGGTTCCGGCTGTAGGACACCTGTCCCTGCGCCCGCAGATAAAGGGCGTATGTCCCGATCGGAGCATTGGCCGGCAGAAAAATCCTCAACAACTCGGAGTTCTTCCCCTTGTTGATCGGCTTGTTGGCAACCTGAACGTTCTTGGGCTGCCCCACCCAGGTCAGCGTCACGTTGTTGTCGAACCCGTTTCGTTTGGCCAGCTTGACCGGCACCAGGATTTGCCTCAACCGGTTGGCATCCACCCGGACAACGCTGTCCGTCTGGACCTGGAACGGGGCCTTTTCTTTCATCACCGAAACGACCAATGAATCCGCAAGTCGTGAAACGGCAGAGNTGTTCTGGGCTCCGTTGAGCACGATGGTGCCCACACGTGCAGCGCGAGCCAATTGCTTGGCAGCCGCGGCACGGGCTTTCTTGGCGGCAACGGCTGCAGCCTGTGTCGCGGGCACNTTCTTTTTTGCATCCGTTTCGACCTTCTGAGCGGCCGTCAGCTTGGCCTGAGCGGCCTTGAGCGCCGCATCAGTCTTGTCGAATGCAGCCTTTGATGCCGCCGTCACCTTGGCCGTGTCGGTTGCCTTCTTGTCGGCAGCGACCTTGGCCTTGGCAGCGTCATCGGCGGCTTTCTTGGCATCAGCGGCCACCTTGGCCGCCTTCGCAGCGGCCGTCTTGGCATCAGCAGCAGCCTTGGTCGCNTCGGCGGCTGCCTTGTCAGCCTTGGCCTTGGCGTCGGTGGCCNCCTTGACGGCCTCCGCGGCCTTCTTCTTGGCAGCGTCATCGGCCGCCTTCTTGGCCGCCGCCTGGGCATCGGTCAATGCCTTGGCCGCCGCCTGGGCCGCCTTGGTCTTGTCAACAGCCGTCTTGGCCGTGTCCGTCACCTTCTTCTTGGCCGCGGTATCGGCCGCCGCAGCGGTGTCGGAGGCTTTTTTGGTGTCGGTGGCCTTTTTGTCGGTGACAGCCTTGGCCTTGGCCGCTTCTGTCGAGAGCTTGTTGTCGGCCGTGTATTTCTTTTCGGCCGTGGTGCGTGTGGCCTGGGCCTTCGTGACCACATCGGTAGCCGGCTTGATTGCCGCGGTTGCCTTGGGAACAGCAGCAATCGCAGCGACAACCGCCTTGTCGGCCGCGGCAACCGCCGCCACCTTGGCTGGATCGTCCAGGGTGGCTTTGCCGACCAACCGGACAGACGCGGTCAACTCNGGAGCGTCCTCAGTGGCAGTGAAGACCAGCGGCGCGCTGGTCTGCCCAACCCCAATTGTGGTGCCNTGACAGACAACTCCCTTGGGTAGCCCCTCGGCAGTCACTTCGATCGCCGCATTGAAACCATCGCGACGAAAGACCATGGCGCGACACAGGAAATGCTCCCCCTTGCGAAGGGCAATGCCGTAATTCTGCGCCGTGTTGCTGTTCTGCCCCGTGTTCTGACCAACAGGCATCACGACCACCCGAAAATCACGATCCTCGGGCCGGATCGAGAGTCGATAGACATGACGAGCCGAACCGACACCCTGGAAACTTCTGTCACGAACCGTGACACGGTAGGCTCCATCAGCCGGAGCCGTGAAGCGGTAGAACGGGTCATCAGTGGCGGTGTCGAAGTGGTTGGCAAACAGATTGGTGGTGTTGTCGTCCACGGCGGTCAACCGCTTCGGGTCGGACTCTTTTCCGTCCTTATCGACTTGCACTTGTTCAACGATCAGGTACGGATCGGCAGGCGCCCCGATCCGTTGCGAATACACTTCGATCCAGAACACCGTCCCGGCCTTGGCCTGGAATTCGTAGACATCCTGGTCACCTTTTTGCTGCAGCACACCGGTGATATCGCCTGGAACCTGAATCTTCTGTGCCTTGTCGGCCGTATTGTTCGGTTCCGTCTCAACAGCCAACGTTCCCGTGGCAAAATAAATCGGCACCGGATTGGAAACACCGTTATCGGCCTTGAGAGTGTATTCAAAGGAGTCCAAGCCAGCGCTGAGCGGTTCGATCCGGTTGCCACCCAAACCGATGTCCCCGTTATTCTTGGGAACCGGGATCTTGACGACCATCTTCTGCAATTCGCGGCCACCAACTCGGACCCCGGCAGGCTGTCCACCGGGCAGGTTCCGACCGTAGAGCGTAAAAGTTCCAGTCGTTCCCGGCACTCCGGCCGCCGGCCTCACAAAATCGATATGCGGGTTGGTGTGAGCGGTCAACAGGTACGTGTGACCAACTCCGCCGGCAAATCGCTCATCGAAAACCTTGACCATGTATTCGCCGTCGGCCGGCAACGTGATGTCAGTGACGGGATCATGCCCGACCTGCCGCCTGGTGAACGACAACATCCGGACGCGACCGTTGGCCACGCTGTAGATCTCACAAATGGCGTGCAACGCCGAATCAATTCGAGTCGCCTGGCAATCGACGACAACCCGTTGCCCCTGTTTTCCCGTAAATTTCAGGTAGTCAACGTCGGCCGCTCCATTGACCTGTCCATACACCGTCTTGCCCAGCGCAAATTCGTCGGCTTCACCGATGGTGTTGTTGCCCTCAGATTCCCGGATCACTTCACGGCTGGTCACCGCGAAAGCCATCGGATTGCTGGCACCAAACAGTCCACTGACACGGGCGTCGTAGAGTCCCGGAGCGACGTCCTTACCAATGGTCACCACAAAGGTGTTGGCGACAGGGGTCTTCTTCCCTCCGGATTCGGTCGACTTCTGAACCGCCTTGATCCCTGCATGCGAAAAACTCATCGCACGCACCTCGTCGATGTCGGCCCCGGCGATGGTCACCTCCACGGTCTTGCCAATCTGGCCGACCGGAGGTGTGACCGACGTCAATCGGGTGCGGGGCAATTGCCCCCAGACGGTGGCCAGCGGACCACACACCACCGCCACGGCAAATGCCAGCGGGATGATGGAGAGAGTTGAAGTAAACCTGCCGGTCCGTTGCGGGTGACGGGCGGAAGCCATGAACATCCCTTCCTGCGGTGTACTGCTGTGTACTGTGATGTCTTCTTTTTGGGGAAACCGGACCGGATCGGGCGGGACCGTTTCGCCGCGAGAGCAAGACGGTGATGATCGAGTCAGGCTAGTCTGGTTCTAGTAAAGAGACCCGGCCTCTGGCGAAACCGGGTCTCCTTCCAATCGTTTGAACTCCCGGCCCGGCAACCTCTCACGGTGACCGGAAACAGGGAACTGGATGGAAATCCTCTCACCGCATCCAAACGGCCATCATTCTAGTGATTGAAGAGGAACTCCTTGGTATTGATCAGGGCCCAGATAATATCCTCCCAAGCCACCTTGGCATCCTTTTGGTGCTTGGCCAGGTGGGCCGTGGCAATTTTCATTTCCACAGAGTCCGGCTGACGAGAATAGACCCAGCGATAGAGTTCGTTGATCTTGTCCTCGTTGCTCCGCTCCTTGTCAGCTGCCAACTTCGCGGCTCGACCCGAGCCATCGGCGATCTTGTTCTGGACCTCCGAACTGTTGAGCAGGTGCAGACTCTGGGCCAGATTGGCCTCCTGCGAGCGTTCACACTCACACGCCGTGTCGGCCTGTGGCTGCCCGAAGACTTTCAGGAAATACGGTCCCTTCGAGGGATCGGGAAGCTGAACCGCACGAGTTCCAACCGGCAATCCACCGTAGCCCTGCTTCGACGCGGTCACCTGATGGAAAGCGTCGTAGAGAACTTCAGCTGTCAACCGCTTGGGATAGTACCGCGAGAAGTTCTGCTTGTCCTTGAGGTTGTAGTCATTGGGCAAGGAACTCAGCTGGTACGTATTCGACTGGCAGATCAATTTCACCAAGCCCTTCAGATCGAACTTGTTGGCGATGAAATGTTCGGCAAGCCCATTGAGCAACTCAGGATTCGACGGGGGATTGGTTGCTCGCATATCGTCTTCGGGCTCGACGATCCCACGGTCGAAGAAGTGCTTCCAATAGCGGTTGACCAACGCGTGCGCGAAGAACGGGTTGTCCTTTCGAGCCATCCAGTCCGCCAGATACTGGCGAGGATCGTGGTCAACGGGAATCTCCAGGGCCGGACTTCCCAAGCCAGTCGGCTTGAGATTCTGGCCACTACGAGGATTCTTTGCCGTTGCGGCACCCGGATTGTGCACGATACGGCGGTCACGAGCCGTACGAACAAATCCCGGCAACGTCACATTTTTCTTGGTCACCCGGCTGAAGAAGGCCGAGAACCCGTAGTAGTCGTTCTGGCTCCATTTCTCGAACGGATGATGGTGGCAACGGGCACACTGGATCCGTAGCCCCAGGAACAACTGCGCGGTGTCTTCAACCTGCTCGTTGACCTGGTCGACCTCTCGGTACCACACCACACCAGGTGATTCGGTCCACTGCCCGGACGCCGCGATGATTTCACGGACAAACTCGTCGTAGGGCTTGTTGGTGTAAAGACTGTTCCAGATCCAGCGATAAAAGGCATACGTGGACCCGACGTCATCCTTGCCCCGCTTCTTGTTCCGCAGGACCATATTCCACTTGTTGGTGAAATAGTCGGCATACTCGGGACTGTCGAGCAATCGATCAATCACCTTGTCACGTTTCTTGGGATCCTGGTTGGCCAGGAACTTGGCAGCTTCCTCGGCCGACGGCAGGGCCCCGGTCACGTCCACATAGATGCGACGCAGGAATGTCGCATCGTCAGCAACCGGAGAAGCGGGAATCCCCAGCAACTTGAGCTTCCCGAACACGGCCTCATCGACCAGGTTTTTCACCGGTGGCATCGTCGCCACGTCGGCCCCGAGCGGAATCGTCGCACGGAATGTCGAAACCTGGCCCTGGTAACGAGCCATGATCGCCACTTCACCGGCCAGATCCAGCGTCTTGATCAACCCAGTCACCGTAGCTTCGGCCATCTCCGTGTCATTGGCCTCGTAGAGAGCCATTCGGGTCACGTCCTCGACGGTACCGTCACTGTAGGTCGCCAAGGTGGAAATCTGCTGGTCACTGCCACGGTCCATCACTCGCGTGACGGGATAGCACTTGATTCCAACCACGACAGGGTCGGTTGCCTGGCCACGAGGCATCCCTTGCTCAACCCAGCGGTAAATCAGCCGGTATTCGTGGCTGTCGACATCCATCCGCTTGCCACCACCGTGAGGTGATCGGCCAACGGCTTTCTGCAGCAGGAGGCTGTCCCCGGGTGCGGAGGGGAACAAGCGTCGTCCACGGCCCTCCTTGACCAAGAACTCATAATCGTCTTCCGGGTAGAAGCCCAGCAACGAGAGCTTGAAGCCATTCTGGCCGCTCGCCTTACCATGACATCCACCGCTGTTGCAGCCCAACTTGGTGAAAATGGGAACAATCTGGTTCTTGAAGTTGATCGGAATCTGTTGGGACACGCCCTCGACCTTGATCTTCAATGTCGCCGACTTGCCACTGGCGTCGGTCGCGGTCACCACGGCGTCGCCGTCACCCGACGGAGTCACCAGTCCGGTCTCATCAACTGCGATGATTCCTGCCGGGGCCGCCGAATACTTGACCTTGTGGGTGTGATCACGAAGTTGGCCACTCGAAAAGACAGCCGTCACGTACAACTGTTGGCGAGCGTCCCGCCCACGAACGGTGATCCCCTTCCCAGTGAGATTCGGTTCCACCTTCAGGGACGTCA